>NZ_JBEZIR010000287.1:0-1013 GCF_040651175.1 Kitasatospora sp. NPDC048540 | reverse complement strand
GACGACCCGCTGGCCAACACCTTCCAGGCCGAGGCCGACCACGCGGTCAAGGCCGGTCTGCTGGAGAAGCCGGTCCTCGACGGCATCTACGACCTCACGCTGCTGAACAAGGTGCTCAAGGAGAAGGGCCAGCCGTCCGTCGCGGACGCCGGCCTCGGGGTCAAGTGACCCCCGCCCCGTGACTCCGCGGTCCGCGCCCCGTCCCCGTCCTGGTCGATGCCCAATCACAGGACGGGGCGGGGCCGGGCCCCGGCCCCAGCTCCCCGAAGCCCACGCCAGACCGACCACGCAGGAGGTGCCCGGATGACCTCGGCACTGACCACCTCGCACGACGTCCCCGCCACCGATTCCCCGGCCGGCCAGGTGGCCGTCCGGCTCTCGCACGTGCACAAGACCTTCGGCCGCCCCGGCACCGCCGCCCCCGTCCTGGACGACATCTCGCTGGACGTGGCCCCGGGCGAGTTCGTCACCCTGCTCGGCGCCTCCGGCTGCGGCAAGTCCACCCTGCTCAACCTGGTCGCCGGACTCGACCGGCCGACCGCCGGCACCATCGAGGTACTAGGCGGCCGCCCCGCACTGATGTTCCAGGACCACGCACTGTTCCCCTGGCTGACCGCCGGCAAGAACATCGAACTGGCCCTACGACTGGCAGGCGTACCCCGCCACGAGCGCCGCCCCGAGGCCGAACGCCTCCTCGAACTGGTCCGCCTCGGCGGCTCCCACAACAAACGCGTCCACGAGCTGTCCGGCGGCATGCGCCAGCGCGTCGCGCTCGCCCGCTCCCTCGCCCAGGGCGGCAACGTCCTGCTGATGGACGAACCCTTCGCCGCCCTCGACGCCATCACCCGCGACGTGCTGCACGACGAGATCACCCGGATCTGGGCCGAACGACAGCTGACCGTCCTGTTCGTCACCCACAACGTCCGCGAGGCCGTCCGCCTCGCCCAACGCGTGGTCCTGCTCTCCTCCCGCCCCGGCCGGATCGCCCGCCAATGGCGGATCGACCTGCCGCA
>NZ_JBEZIR010000286.1:0-1014 GCF_040651175.1 Kitasatospora sp. NPDC048540 | reverse complement strand
AGGCCGAACTTGTTGAACTCCCGCTCCGTCGTATGGTGACCATCGGTCAGAAGCGTCGAATACCGGTAGGCCCGCGCATCATCACTGTCCCACAGCCCATGACCCGCCCGGTCACCGAAATTCGGCGCACCGGTGTGGTCGTGCCCGTCCCCGTGCGGATCCGCCCGGAACGACAAGCCGGCCACCGTCCGGTCACCGGCCTTCGTGGTGAACGTGTCGACCACGCTCATCGGGTTCTGCGCATCACCCACGTGCTGGTACGTGACCGTGGTGACCGCACCCGTCGGAGAAGTGACCGTCGCCGGCAGACCCTTACCCGGCCCGTCCGCACTCTGGAACTCCACCGTCGTGGACTGCGCGGCACCGTCCGCATCCCGCTGCGGATGCTCGACCGTCACCCCGCCCTCCGCCATCCGGACCACCGTCGGCCGCACCTCACGCCCGTCCGCCCCCGCGGGCGGCCGCACCTCCAGACCGTCACGCCCCTCCACGAACACCGTCCGCAGACCGTGACGGTCCACCACCGCAACCGGACGGCTCACCCCCGTCCCCTGGTCCCACGCCCACTCGTAACCCGTCGCATTCCCGAACCGGTCCGACTCCGCGACCAGCACACCGTTCTCGTCGAAGAACTCCCGGCCCCCGTCCAACGTGGTGAACGTGAACTTGTAGGCATAGGCGGCACGCCCGCCGTCCGCGTCCACCCGCACAGGCTCGGCATGCTCCTCGAACACCACCCCCGCACCCGGATACCGCTTCAACCCCGTCCCCGACGGATCCGACCCCGACGCCTCATACACCCCACCCCCCGCCGGGTGATACACCACCGAACCGTTCGACACCTTCACATACGACGCATTCAACCGCCACATCGCACCGAACCCGAACCGGTCCCCCTCCTCCAGATCCACCGCCTCCTGATCGAAATCCAACGCCAGCCCCGCCCCCAACGGAACCGACAACCCCACCCGACCCGTCCGCTCATCCACCCCACCCGACACATCCCCACCCATC
>NZ_JBEZIR010000285.1:0-1029 GCF_040651175.1 Kitasatospora sp. NPDC048540 | reverse complement strand
GGTCTGGTGGGCTACGAGATGGCCCTCCTCGTCGACCGCGCCGGAGCCGTCCTCACCCCCGCGCTGCGCGCGGAACTCCAGGGCAGTCTCCTGCACTGACGGTTCGTCGGATACCGTCCTGGTATTCGAAAGACCTCATTGCCCGTCCCGGGTCCCTCGCGGGCACCGCCGGCCAACCGCCGCCGGTGCCCGCGAGGGACCCGGGTTCGGGCGTTGTACGGCCTTCGCACCACCGGCCCGGGCGCAGTTGTCCCGGACCAGCACCGCACCGCCGCACCCTGTGAGGAGAGGAACCGTGACACCGCCCGACGACCGCAGCGGCCAGTACGGCGTCCCGTATCCCGGCACCGGCCATGACGCCTTCGGCGTGCCCGGCGTCGGCCACGGGCAGCAGTACCCGCCGCAGCAGCAGTACTTCGCCCAGCCGCAGCCCGGTGCCCAGCAGCAGTACGGGCAGCAGCAGCCGTACCAGGACCAGCCGTACCAGGACCGGCCCCAGCAGCCGTTCCGGGACTCCGGGCCGTTCGGCCGCCCGGACGAGGGCCCGCCGGGCCATCCGGGGCCGGAGGCGTTCCCCGAACGCGACAACGCCCGGTACCAGGAGGACTTCGGCCAGCACGAGGACGAGGACGGCCAGGACTCCGGTCCGCTGATCCGCCCGTTCGCGATGACCGGCGGCCGGACCCGGCCCCGCTACGAACTCGCCCTGGAGGCCCTGGTCTCGGCCAGTGTCGACCCGGTCCGGCTGGCCGGACTGCTCCCGGAGCACCAGCGGATCTGCACCCTGTGCACCGAGGTCAAGTCCATCGCCGAGGTCTCCGCCCTGCTCACCATCCCGCTGGGAGTGGCCCGGATCCTCGTCGCGGACCTGGCCGAAGCCGGTCTCGTGACCATCCACCAGCCCGCTGCCGGCGGCGAATCCGGCAACCAGCCCGACGTCACGCTGCTCGAAAGGGTCCTCAGTGGACTTCGCAAGCTCTAACGCGGCCGCCCCCAGCCGCGCCACCACCTCGGCGAAGATCGTCGTCG
>NZ_JBEZIR010000284.1:0-1093 GCF_040651175.1 Kitasatospora sp. NPDC048540 | reverse complement strand
CCGCTACGAACGCAAAGCCGACCACTTCGCAGCCTTCGCCACCATCGCCGCGGCACTCATCTGCCATCGCCGGCTGGCCAAATGAGATGGCTTCTAAGGCGTTCGCTGAGCGCACCGTGAGCGGTCCTGGGGGTAGTTATCCGTCGGACCTGACGGATGAGCAGTGGGCCTTGGTCGAGCCGTTGCTGCCGGCAGCGCGGTGGGTCCGAAGGTGGCCGGTGGGAGAAGCACCCGCAGCGGCGGATCGTGAACGCGATCTTCTACGTGGTGCCGACCGGGTGCGCTTGGCGGCAGCTGCCGAAGGGCTTCGCTCCATGGCCGACGGTGTACTGGTACTTCACCTGGTGGCACGACGACAGCACCGTCGAGCGCATCCACGACGCCCTGCGCTGCAAGGTCCGTGAAGCCGATGGCCGCGACACGGAGCCGAGTGCGGGCCTGATCGACTCGCAGTCCGTCCGCACCGCCGACACCGTCCCCGCCGACACCAGGGGATTCGACGCGGGCAAGAAGGTGAAGGGCTGCAAGAGGTTCAGCGTCACCGATACCCTCGGCCTGCTCCTGGCCGTCCATGTCGTCGCGGCGAGCATGCAGGACCGCGACGGCGCGAAGCGGCCCCTGCTCTGGACCAGGCTCGACCACCCCGGCGTCAAGAAGATCTGGGCCGACCAGGGCTTCGCCGGTCGCCTGGTCGAGTGGGCCGCACAGATCCTCGGCCGCGACCTGGAGATCGTCCGAAAAGACCCTGGCCAGCGCGGCTTCCAGGTCCAGCCCAAACGGTGGACGGTAGATCCTCACGTGTCGTACAAGCCGTCCTGCGGCGCGCTGAACCCGAGCCGATTCGGATAGAACTCGGCACAGTTGTCCTGTTCCTCCCACCCTGGATACTCCCCGTGGCACGACGGCACTATCTCGACCGCTCCGGCCTCGGTGAACACCGTCCCGAAGGGGACACCGTTGCGGCTGTTCCCGCTGCCGTCACCGTCGGCGTCGTGCTACTCACTGAGCGTTTTCAGGGTGGGCACCGATCGGGTGATGGCCTGGCGGTCGGGGTGAGGGCAGAACGAACGAGGCTCCCGGGCGGTTGAGCGAG
>NZ_JBEZIR010000283.1:0-1117 GCF_040651175.1 Kitasatospora sp. NPDC048540 | reverse complement strand
TCGCCCTCGCCGTAGACCTTGTTCAGGCCGACGGCGCGCGCGGCGGCGGTGGTGGTCGTCATCGTGGTCACGGGAGGGCTCCTGCCGGAAAGGGGATCGTGGATCGGATCCATCCTCCGTGGCGCATCGGCGCACGCTGTCGGCCTGCCGGACGGTTGGCCGTACCCCGCACGGTCGGGGGCGGCGGGGGCGGCCCTCCTCCTACGGGATGACCCGCCCCCGGGCTACGGGATGACGTCGCCCCCGAGACCGGGGCGCCCGGACGGGGCCGGGAGGTAGGGGTCAGGGCGCAGGGGGCGGGGTGCCGGGGCCAGGGGTGGGGGTGGGGTGAACCGAACCCCCGGGTTCCGTGCTGCCACCCTCGTACCGGGCGGGCCGCGGCGGAAGGCTGGAGGAAACACCCCGACTCGCCCACCTGGTGGTTCCCATGGACAGGACCTTCTCCTCCGTCGTCGTCCCGGTGCTCCGGGCGCCGCTCTCGTCCCGGACCTGGCGGGAGGCCGGCTACCTGCTGGCCGCGCTGCCGGTCGCCCTGGTCTGCATCCCGCTGGCGCTGGTCGGCGGCCCGGCCGGACGGATCCAACGAGACCTGGTGGCCCGGCTGTTGGGCCGCCGGATCGAGCCGCCGAAGGACGGACGGCTCGCCGCCCTCGCACACGCCGTCCTGAGCCTGCCGCTGGCGGTGGCGGGTCTGGCCGTCACCGTCTACGGGTGGTCACTGGTACCGCTGAACCTCGGCTGGCCGCTGCGTCCGCTGCTCGGCATGGGCACGGGCGACTACTCCGACGCCTGGGGCGGCCCGACCTTCGCCGGGGCGTGGGCCCTGCACGCACTGGTCGGCGGCGTCGGCTTCCTGCTGCTGATGCCGTGGATCGGGCGGGGCCTGACCGCCCTTCAGGGCCGGCTGGCCGCCGGCCTTCTCGGCCCGCGCCGGATCGGACCCGGCCGGGCGGCCCTGCTGGCGCTGCCGGTCACGGCGGTCGCCGCCGTGGTGGCCGTCCCGATCGTGCACCAGCTGTGAACGACGGCCACCGGCCGCGGGGCGCCCGGGCGACCTCGCCGTACGGCAGCCGCCGCGTCGGCGGCCGACCCGCGCTCCCTGGTACCGGCCGCGGCC
>NZ_JBEZIR010000282.1:0-1118 GCF_040651175.1 Kitasatospora sp. NPDC048540 | reverse complement strand
CGGGTCCACCGAGTGCGTGACCGGGTCGTTCAGGAAGCGGCGCACCAGGCGGTCGACGTTGCGGTCCAGGGTGGCGGAGAACAGCATCGTCTGGCAGCCCTCGGCGACCTGGTCGAGGAGCTCGGTGACCTGCGGCAGGAAGCCCATGTCGGCCATCTGGTCGGCCTCGTCGAGGACGGTGATGCCGACCCCGTCCAGCTGGCAGTCGCCGCGCTGGATCAGGTCCTTGAGCCGGCCGGGGGTGGCCACCACGACCTCCGCCCCCCGGTTCAGCGTCTGCGCCTGGCGTCCGATCGACATTCCGCCCACCACCGTCGCCATCCGCAGCCGAACCGCGTGGGCGAACGGGGTGAGGGCATCGGTGACCTGCTGCGCGAGCTCACGGGTGGGAACCAGCACCAGGGCCAGCGGCCGGCGCGGCTCGGCCTTCTGCCCGGCGGTGCGGGCCAGCACGGCGAGGCCGAACGCGATGGTCTTGCCGGAGCCGGTGCGGCCACGTCCCAGGACGTCACGGCCGGCGAGCGAGTTCGGCAGCGTGGCGGCCTGGATCGGGAACGGCGTGGTGACGCCCTGACGGGTCAGCACCGACAGCAGCGCCTTCGGCATGTCCAGCTCCTCGAACGCCTCGACGGCCGGCAGCGCCGGAGTGGTGCTCACCGGCATCGCGAACTCGCCCTGAGCGAACGAGCCCTGACGGGAGCTCCGGCCGCTGGCGGGCCGGTCGCCGTAGAAGGAGCTGCCGCCGGAGCGGGATCCGTAGGAGCGGGCGGAGGCCGAGGAGCGGGAGTTGGTGTTCTGGTACGGGGAGCGGCTGGAGCGGTTCATGCGAAACCTTCCTGGGACGGCACGTCGCGAGGAGGCTCCGCAGCGCGGGGCGCCGGCAGGAGGCCGCGAGGGAACGGGCCGAAAGTGTGGTGCGGGACGTGGACGGTGAAACCGTGCGGCACGTCACCTGCGGTCGGCGCTCACCGCGGGGCGGGAGCGAAGATCCTCGAACCGTGGGGTGTCACGGCAGGGCGCCGATCCGGACGCGGCGCAGGGCGTCTCGCGTGCGGATGGCCGCCGGTGGCGGAGCCGGGGGCCTGAACGGCCGGGGTGTGCGTCGTGGCGCAATGCCG
>NZ_JBEZIR010000281.1:0-1125 GCF_040651175.1 Kitasatospora sp. NPDC048540 | reverse complement strand
ATGCGCGGGCGAACCGGTTGGCGCGGGAGTTGGTGGCCCGGGGGGCGGGGGCGGAGCGGTGTGTGGCGTTGGTGCTGCCGCGGACGTCGGATCTGCTGGTCGGGTTGTTGGCGGTGTTGAAGTCGGGGGCGGCGTATCTGCCGTTGGATCCGTCGCATCCGGTGGACCGGATCGGGTTCATGGTGGGGGATGCGCGGCCGGTGCTGGCGGTTGCGGTGGGGTCGACGGCGGGTGTGCTGGGTGGTGCGGTGCCGTTGGTGGTGCTGGACGACGCGGTGACGGCTTCGTCGGTGGCGTCCCGCGGGTCGGGTGACCTTGGTGTGGAGGTGCTGCCGGGGCACCCGGCGTACGTGATCTACACATCGGGTTCGACGGGTCGGCCCAAGGGCGTGGTGGTCGAGCACGGCAGTCTGGCGGAGCTGTTCCACACCCACCGGCGCACCCTGATCGACCAGTACTTCGCCGACCGCACCGGCGTGCCGGTGGGTCTGGTCGCCGGCATCACCTTCGACACCTCCCTGGATGCGGTGTGCTTCCTGCTCGCCGGACACCAGCTGCACCTGATCCCGGACGAGACGCGGCTCGACGGCGCCGCGCTGGCGCGGTACATCGCGGACCACCGGCTCGACTTCCTGGACCTGACGCCGTCGTACCTGTCGGTGCTGCTCTCCGAGGGCCTGCTGTCGGACTCCCACGACCACGTCCCAGCGGTCCTGATGGTGGGTGGGGAGGCGCTGGGTGCGGAGTTGTGGTCGCGGCTGCGTTCGGCCGAGCGGACGGTGGTGCTGAACTACTACGGGCCGACGGAGTGCACGGTGGATGCGGTGGCGTGGCCGCTGTCCGGGTCCGCGACGCCGGTGATCGGGCGTCCGCTCGAGAACACCTCGGCGTATGTGCTGGACGAGCAGCTGCGGCTGGTCGCCCCGGGCGTGGCGGGGGAGTTGTTCCTGGCCGGTTCCGGGCTGGCTCGCGGGTATCTGGGCCGGCCGGATCTGACGGCGGAGCGGTTCCTGCCGGATCCGTTCGGAGTGGCGGGCTCGCGGATGTACCGCACGGGTGATGTGGTGCGCTGGACGGCGGCCGGGGTGCTGGAGTACCTGGGCCGGGCCGACGACCAGGTGAAGA
>NZ_JBEZIR010000280.1:0-1151 GCF_040651175.1 Kitasatospora sp. NPDC048540 | reverse complement strand
TTCGGTTGTCGGTGCGCCGCCAGGGACTCGAACCCCGGACCCGCTGATTAAGAGTCAGCTGCTCTAACCAACTGAGCTAGCGGCGCCTGTCTGACGGGGAAAACAATACACGGTCCGCGGGGATGGTCGGCACGGGGTGACCGGTTCCACCCGCTTAGGGTGCAGATGTGACCATCCAGGACCCCGTCCGCCCGGGCCGGCCGGTGATCCGCCGGATCGGCGGGCTGCCGCTGCACGTCCGGCGCGAGGGCACCGGCCCGGTCTGCCTGCTCACCAGCGGCCTCGGCGGCTGCTGGTTCGACTGGGACCCGGTGGTGCCGCTGCTCACCCCGCACCGCACGGTGATCCGCTTCGACCGCCCCGGCTACGGGCTGAGCGGACCCGCACCCGCCGCCGAGCGCCCGGGTCCGGCGGGCGAGGCGCACCGGATCGCGGCCGTCCTCGACGCGCTCGGCGAGCCGGGGCCCGTCACGGTGGCCGGCCACTCGCTCGCCGCCTTCCACGTCGAGGCCTTCGCCCGGCTGTACCCGGACCGCACGGCCGCGCTGGTCCTGCTGGACGGCAGCGTGGAGGAGGACCCCAGGCCCCGGCCGGCACCCGGGCTGCGCGACGCGGCGGCGCGGCTGTTGGCCGCCGCCCTCACCGCCGCCGCCGCGCCCTACCTGTGCGGACCGGCCGCCCGGCGGCTGGTGGTGCGGCAGGCCTCGCTGCGCGGCCGGGAGGAGGTGCCCGCCGACCTGCTCCGCCGCTGCTACCGGCCCGGGCGGGCGCTGCGCGCGCTGCTGCGGGAGAACACCGCCTACCTCGACGACGCCGCCGCGCTGGCCGCGCTCCGGACCGCCCGGCCGCTGCCCGACGCCCCGGTCACGGTGCTCGCCGCGGCCCGGACGGACGGCTCACCCTGGCTGGTCCGGCAGCGGGCGCTGGCCGCCCGGCTGGGCGGCGCCTTCCGGACCGCCGTCCCGGCCGGGCACCTGCTGATGATCGACGCCCCCGCCGAGGTGGCGGCCGCGATCCTCGGCACCTCCCGGCCGGGCTGAGCCGGCCCGGGCCGCCCCGGGGACGCCGAAGGCCCCCTCGCCTGGGCGAGGGGGCCTTCGGTTGTCGGTGCGCCGCCAGGGACTCGAACCCCGGACCCGCTGATTAAGAGT
>NZ_JBEZIR010000279.1:0-1154 GCF_040651175.1 Kitasatospora sp. NPDC048540 | reverse complement strand
GTGAGCCATGTAATCCGGAGGGCCAGCGAGCTGGTCCTGAACGAGACGACGGTCACCGCGCTTCGGGCCGGGCTGACGGGCACCGCCGACGAGGTCGTCGAGGCGATCATCGACGAGGTCCCCTCCTATGCCAACGCCCTTTCGGGCCGCATGGGCGGGACCATCCGCCGAGCCGTCCGCACCGCCCTGGGGCACTACCTGGACCTCGCGAGCGGGAACACCACGGGTGGCGACGGCGGCGACGCAGCCTACGAGCTGGGCCGCGGCGAGGTGCGGGACGGCCGTTCGATGGACGCCCTGCTCAGCGCCTACCGCGTGGGCGCCCGCGTGGCCTGGCGATGTCTGGCAGCGGGTGCCGTACCCGCGGGTCTGCCCGCCGCCGAGGTCGCCAAGTTCGCCGAGCTGACCTTCGCGTACATCGACGAGCTCTCCGCCGCGAGCGCGGCGGGCCATGCCGACGAGCTGGCCGCCCGGGGCAGGGCCCACGAGCGCCACCTGGAAGACCTGGCCCGCGACCTCCTCGCCGGCACGAGCCCGGACGTGCTGCTGGTCTCTGTTCAACGGGCCGGGTGGCAGCCCCCGGTTTCGCTGACCGCGGTCCTGCTGCCCGCCGCCCAGGCCCGGCCCGCCTACCGCGCGCTCAACCCGGGCACTCTCGTCCTCGACGACCTGCCCGATGCCACCGGTGTGCTGCTCGTCCCCGATGCCGACCGGTCACACCTCTTGCGGCAGCTGACCGACCGCACCGTCGTGGTCGGCCCAGCACGGCCATGGACCCGTGCGTGCGCCTCGTACGCACGAGCCGTACGCGCTCGCTCACTGTCCCCTGAGATTCGCGACACCGAGGACCACCTGCCCGAGCTGGTACTGAGCGCCGACGCGGACGCGTTCGCAGACCTGCGTGCCCGAGCCCTCGCACCGTTGCGGACCTTGCCCGTCACGACCGCACGGCGGCTGGAGGAGACGTTGCGGGCGTGGCTGCTGCACCAAGGCAGGCGGGACGAGGTGGCAGCGGCGTTGTTCGTCCATCCTCAGACAGTCCGGTACCGGATGTCGCAGCTGCGGGAGCTGTTTCCGGATCTCGCCTCGCCGCACCGGGTCCTTGAACTGACCCTGGCGGTGGGTCTTCGGGGCAGCTGACGCGTACTTCGACC
>NZ_JBEZIR010000278.1:0-1166 GCF_040651175.1 Kitasatospora sp. NPDC048540 | reverse complement strand
CCCACCACACCCGACACACGCACAGACATACAAACCCCAAAATCAATAGGTGAAACTCGGCATCCATCAAGAAACACAGGCGCCCCTCGACAGCCGTCGCACAGCCAGCCTCACACCACCCACCCCCAGCCCCATCCCCCGAACGAACGGATAATCGGCCCAGAGCTCGGCCTGCCTTTCGGCAGGTGGCACGTGGTGACGGCCAGTCCGGTCTCCGCGGCAAAGTCGGCCAGGTGGGTTTTCATCCCCGGGTGCGGTAGCCGTTGGAGCCGCCCGCATCGGCGGTGATCAGCGGTCGGCCCGCGTTGGAGTAGGCGCTGCGGCCGGCGGCGTTCCACCAGCGGCGGATCGTAGATCCGTTAGGGCACGGCTCTGCCGAGTGCCTGGGTCGGGAAGTCCTGGCTGCCACTCGAGGCCGTTGTTCTTGAACGGCCCGACCAGTTCTCTTTCTTCGTGTCCACGCTGATCACCGGGTCCCCTGCGTCCTGGTGGGCTCTGGCTCGCTCGTTGAGGTAGCGGAACTGGGCGTCGCGGTCCGGGTGTTGTGTTCCTTCGAGGGTCTTGGCACTGGCCTGCAGGCTGAAGCCTTCCTCCCGTAGGATGTCGCCGCCCGTGTCCCCACAGGCCTCGTGGCCCTGTCGGACCGGCTCCTGGGCGAGGTTCCTGGTCGACTTGGTCGTCCATCGCAGTGGTGACGTCGGGTCCCCTCGCGAGTCGGGCTCGACCAGGGCGAGCAACGCGGAGCGAAAGGCCGGGTTCAGGCCGGAGACACGCTTGCGGCCGCCGCCGACCTTGTGGGCGCGCCCCAGCGGGGCCTGTCCGGACTCGAGCTCGCCAAGGGACACGGTGGCCTCGCGGACTCCGGCAGCACGGGCGACCAGCCTGATCCCACCATGACCGACGGCACGGGCCTCGGCACCCAGCAGCAGGCGCCGCTGTCGCTCATCGAGATGAGGCAGGAAGGACTCGAACTCCGCTGCCAGTAACACCAGTTGATCGTCACGTGTCCCCATGTCACGCCAACGACTGGCACAGCGGAAAGCCACGGATTATTGATCTGCAGGCCCTTAGTACTGCAACGGTGCTTGCTGTGATGAGGCTTCAGCTCTTGGGCTGTGGCCTCGTCGCCTGTAGTGGCTGGTCCGGGCCTGGTGTTGGCGTCGGCG
>NZ_JBEZIR010000277.1:0-1222 GCF_040651175.1 Kitasatospora sp. NPDC048540 | reverse complement strand
CGGCATTGCGCCACGACGCACACCCCGGCCGTTCAGGCCCCCGGCTCCGCCACCGGCGGCCATCCGCACGCGAGACGCCCTGCGCCGCGTCCGGACCGGCGCCCTGCCGTGACATCCCACGGTTCGAGGATCTTCGCTCCCGCCCGCCGGAGAGCGCCGACCTGAGGTGACGTGCCGCACGGTTTCTCCGTCCACGCCCGCCCCCGTACTTTCGGCCCGTTCCCCAGCGACCTCCTGCCGGCGCCCCGCGCTGCGGAGCTGCCACGCGACGTGCCGCCCCAGGAAGGTTTCGCATGAACCGCTCCAGTCACTCCCCGTACCGGAACGCCGACTCCCGCTCCTCGTCCTCATCCCGCTCCGGCGGCGCCCGCTCCGGCGGCAGCTCCTTCTACGGCGACCGGCCCGGCGGTGGCCGTGGCGGCCGTCGGACATCCTCGCCGCAGGGCGAGTTCGCGATGCCGGTGAGCACCACACCGGCGCTCCCGCCCGTCGAAATGTTCGACGAACTGGACATGCCCAAGGCCCTGCTGTCGGTGCTGACCCGCCAGGGCGTCACGTCACCGTTCCCGATCCAGGCCGCGACGCTCCCCAACTCGCTGGCCGGCCGCGACGTCCTCGGACGGGGCCGCACCGGCTCGGGCAAGACCATCGCGTTCGGCCTCGCGGTGCTGGCCCGTACCGCCGGCCGGCGCGCCGAGCCGCGCCGCCCGCTGGCCCTGGTGCTGGTGCCCACCCGTGAGCTCGCGCAGCAGGTCACCGACGCCCTCACCCCGTTCGCCCACGCGCTGCGGCTGCGGACGGCGACCGTGGTGGGCGGGATGTCGATCGGCCGCCAGGCGCAGGCGCTGAACCGCGGTGCGGAGGTCGTGGTCGCGACCCCCGGCCGGCTCAAGGACCTGATTCTGCGGGGCGACTGCCAGCTGGACGGGGTCGGCATCACGGTGCTCGACGAGGCCGACCAGATGGCCGACATGGGCTTCCTGCCGCAGGTCACCGAACTGCTCGAGCAGGTCGAGGAGGGCGGCCAGACGATGCTGTTCTCCGCCACCCTGGACCGCAACGTCGACCGCCTGGTGCGCCGCTTCCTGAACGACCCGGTCACGCACTCGGTGGACCCGTCCGCGGGAGCGGTCAGCACGATGGAGCACCACGTGCTGCACGTGCAGAACTCCGACAAGAACGCCACGATCGCCCACATCGCCTCCCGCGACGGCGGGGTGAT
>NZ_JBEZIR010000276.1:0-1240 GCF_040651175.1 Kitasatospora sp. NPDC048540 | reverse complement strand
GCGGCGTGGTGGGCACGGTCAGGCAGGCCTCGCCGATCACGGCGGCCAGCTCCGCCAGCACGCCCTCGCGCAGCCCCGCGACCCCCTCTCGGCTGCACGCCCCGTACGCACCGCGGGCGGGCGCGCCGTTCTCGCGCCGACCCCGGTCACCAATGTCCGCGCCCCTCGCCGGCCGTGCTATTTTTGTGAGCAATCGTTCAACTACGGAGGCCGGGATGGGGCGCAGACAGCTCTGGGACCAGGACGAGGTACTGGCCTCGGCCATGCGGCTGTTCCGCCACCGGGGATACCTCGGCGCCTCGCTGCGGGACATCGAGGAGGCCACCGGGCTGCACCCGGGAAGTCTGTACCGGACCTTCCGGAACAAGGACGGCCTGTTCCACGCCGCCCTGGACGCCTACAACGAGCGGGTGGTGCGGCACCGGGTCCGGGTCCACCTGCTGGAGCCGGCGGACCCGCTGGCCGGCATCCGCTCGTTCTTCACCTCGGCGATCGAGACCGGTGCCGAGCCCGACCCGGGCTGTCTGCTCACCAACACCGCCGTCGAGTCCTTCACCCTCCCCGAGGCCGCGCCCGGCGTGCACCACGGCCTGGCGGCGATCGAAGGCGGCTTCGCCGACGCGCTGACCCGCGCCCGGAACCGCGGCGACGCACCGCCGGACCTCGACATCGCCACCACGGCGGCCCACCTGCTCGCGCTCTACCAGGGCCTGCTGGTACTCGTCCGGGCCGGCCGGCCCCGCACCGCGCTGCACAGCGTCACCGACGGCGCCCTCGCGTCGATCGGCACCTTGAGAAATCCACGGAAGCAGGACGACCCATGAGTGACACCCAGCGGCTCTGGAACGACTACGCCGCCTGCTGGTCGGCCGACCCCGCCGACCGGCCCGCCGCCCTCGGCGCGGTCGCGGTGGACGAGGTCGCCTACCGCGACCCCGGCACCGAGGTCGGCAGCCTGACCGAACTCGCCGCCTACATGTCCGGCTTCACCGGAGCCTTCCCCGGCCACCGGTTCCGCATCGACGAGGTGCTCGAGCACCACGGCCGCTCCCTCGCCCGCTGGACCCAGCTCGACGGACAGGGCGGGACCGCGGCGAGCGGCATCAGCACCGCCCGCCACCACGAGGACGGGCGCCTCGCCGACATCACCGGCTTCTTCCTCCCGGCCCCGGCCCCGGCGGACCCGGTCGGCTGACGCGGCCGCACGGTGCCGCCCTCCGAGGACGCCAACACCAAGGCC
>NZ_JBEZIR010000275.1:0-1355 GCF_040651175.1 Kitasatospora sp. NPDC048540 | reverse complement strand
TGGGGGTGGACTACATCGGGCTGAACTGTGCGACCGGTCCGGCGGAGATGAGCGAGCACCTGCGGTATCTGGCGAAGAACGCCCGGGTGGGGCTGTCGTGCATGCCGAACGCGGGTCTGCCGGTGCTGGGCAAGGACGGCGCGCACTACCCGTTGTCGCCGGCGGAGCTGGCGGATGCGCATGACGTGTTCACCCGGGACTACGGGCTGTCGTTGGTGGGTGGGTGCTGCGGGACGACGCCGGAGCATCTGCGGCAGGTGGTGGAGCGGGTGCAGGGCCGCGAGATCGCGGTGCGTGAGCCGCGGCCGGAGCCGTCGGCGGCGTCGTTGTACCAGTCGGTGCCGTTCCGGCAGGACACCTCGTACCTGGCGATCGGGGAGCGGACCAACGCGAACGGGTCGAAGAAGTTCCGGGAGTCGATGCTGGCGGGGGACTGGCAGGCGTGTGTGGAGATCGCCCGGGAGCAGATCCGGGACGGCTCCCACCTGCTGGATCTGTGTGTGGACTATGTCGGCCGGGACGGTGTGGCGGACATGAAGGAGATCGCGGGGCGGCTGGCGACGGCTTCGACGCTGCCGATCGTGCTGGATTCCACCGAGCCGGATGTGCTGCGGGCGGGTCTGGAGGCACTCGGTGGGCGGGCGTTGCTGAACTCGGTGAACTACGAGGACGGTGACGGGCCGGACACCCGGTTCGGGAAGGTGGCCTCGCTGGCCCGGGAGCACGGGGCGGGTCTGATCGTGCTGACCATCGACGAGGACGGGCAGGCCCGTACCGCGGAGACGAAGGTCGCCATCGCCGAGCGGCTGATCGGCCAGCTGACCACCGAGTACGGGATCGAGGAGAGCTCGATCCTGGTGGACTGCCTGGCCTTCACACTGGGGACGGGTCAGGAGGAGTCGCGGCGGGACGGCATCGAGACGATCGAGGCGATCCGTGAGCTGAAGCGGCGCCACCCGGAGGTGCAGACCACGCTGGGTCTGTCGAACATCTCGTTCGGGCTGAGTCCGGCGGCCCGGATGGTGATCAACTCGGTGTTCCTGCACGAGTGCGTCGAGGCCGGTCTGGACTCGGCGATCGTGCACGCCTCGAAGATCCTGCCGATGGCCCGGATCCCGGAGGAGCAGCGGCAGGTCGCGCTCGACCTCGTCTACGACCGGCGCACCGCCGACTACGACCCACTGCAGCGCCTGTTGCAGCTGTTCGAGGGTGTGTCGGTGGCCTCCAGTGCGGAGTCGAAGGCGCAGGAGCTGGCGGCGCTGCCGTTGGAGGAGCGGCTGCAGCGCCGGATCATCGACGGTGAGCGCAACGGTCTGGAGGCGGACCTGGACGAGGCGCTGACGGGGCGTCCGGCA
>NZ_JBEZIR010000274.1:0-1413 GCF_040651175.1 Kitasatospora sp. NPDC048540 | reverse complement strand
GCGACGAGCATCCACCTCGGATATGTCCCCACCCATGAACACCACAACGAGCGAACCAGACAACCGTCACGGTAAGCACCGTTGCAGTACTAAGTCCCTTTTCTCTCGGCTTGCGATCGCTCGGACGCGTGAACGTCGGCCGTACTGGCGTGCCGGTCAGCGTTCGAGTGATGTTCTGCGGCGCATGGACAGGCGGGCGTATCCGAGCGACTTAACAGATGAGCAGTGGGCGTTGATCGAGCCGATGATCACAACCTGGAAGCAGGGCCGGGTGGCGCGATCGGCAACCGGGGATCCGGGGTCCTGTAGGACGGGCTCGACCAGCGGATCCAGGAGCTCCTGCGCTGCCAGGTACGGGAGAGGGCCTGCCGATTAGAGGACCCGTCCCTGGTGATCATCGACACCCAGTCCGTCCGTGCGGCCGCCGGTGTCCCGAGGACCACGACGGGGCCGGACGCGAACAAGAAGGTGTCGGGGCGCAAGCGGGGACTGGCCGTGGATGTCATGGGGCTGATCATCGGCGTCGTCGTCCTGGCCGCCTCCGCCCACGACAACGCCGCCGGGACCGCCCTGCTCGACCAGGTCGCCGAGCGGTGCGGGATGCGTTTGGAGAAGGCCCTGGTGGACCAGGGGTTCAAGGACGAGGTCGTCATCCACGGCGCTTTGCTGGACATCGACGTCGAGGTGGTTCGCCGCAACCCGGCCGACCCGGGCAAGGGCTTCGTCCCGCAGCCGAAACGGTGGGTGATGGAGCAGACGAACGGCACCTTGATGCTGCATCGGCGCCTCGCTCGAGAGTACGACCACCGGCCCGACAACTTCGCCTCCCGCGTCTACTGGGCCTCCACCGCGAACATTGCCCGCCGCCTCACCGCACCAGCCCCGGCCTGGCGCGACACCCTCGGGCTGGCCGCGTGAACGTCGCCGAACTCGTCGCAGACCTCCGGAGCCGGCAGGACGAGGCCACCGCCCGGGCCGCAGAACTACGCGCCCGGATCGAAGAGCTCGCCGCCGACCTGACGGATACCGAAGCACGGCTCACGGACCTGGCCACCACCCGAAAGATCATCGCGGAGGTCACGCCGGCAGGAACCGGCTCCGAACCACCCGAGACGAACACCACCTACCAGGCCATCGTGAATGCCTCCAACCAGCACCCCGACCAGGCATTCCGGCACGCGAGCTGCACAAACTCCTCGGCATGCCCACCGACGAGGCGTCAGTCAACATCACCCGTAGCCGCCTCGGACGCCTCACTCGCCAAGGCTTCCTCACCCAACCCGGACGAGGCCGCCACCAGAAACGGACTTAACGTCCACTGAGGTCCGTTTGTTGGTTTGTTCGGGGGGTGGGTGGTGGTGGGCGGTCGGTGAGGGTGGCTGTACGAGTCTTTGTATCTGTCTTGGAGTTTTG
>NZ_JBEZIR010000273.1:0-1497 GCF_040651175.1 Kitasatospora sp. NPDC048540 | reverse complement strand
ACAGGGCGGTGGTGATGACCATGGAGGTGACCGCGTGTTCGCGCAGCAGCGCCGCGATCTCGGGGATGTCCACCCGCGGCGACGGGTCAGATCACCGGAGCCGCGGGGCCGCCGGTCGGGCGCCTGCGGCGGCGGGTGGCGGCGTGCGTGAGGGCCAGCGCCACCAGGGCGGCTTCGCAGGCCAGCGCGGCGGGCACCAGGTAGCTCTGCCACTGCGTCAGATCAGCGGCCAGGTCGGGGAAGGCGAGGCTGCCGGAGATCAGGTAGCCGGTGATGGCGGACCCGCCGACGGCGGCTCCGGCGATCCACACCCACGGCGCGTCACGGAGGACGAGCAGGACGGCGAGGAGCAGGCACAGCGCCGCGACGGCGGTGAACACGGCGTCCGCGACCGGGTTCTGGCCCCAGTGCGGGAGCACGAGCGGCAGATGGAGCGCCCCGGTCGCCAGGAGCGCGCCGGCCGCCGGCCAACGCAGCTGTGAGCGCGTCCGGCGGCCCCGGACCCGTACCGCGGGCCGCGGCGCGGCCATCTGCTCCGGCGCCCGCCCGTCCGCGGACCCGTCGGGGAGCTCGGCGTACGGGGCAGGTGCCGTCGCGTCCGGGGCGGACAGCGCGGACGGCTCCGGCAGCTGGACCGGACCGGCCGGCCGGACCACTTCGGGTACGGGCTGCAGGAGTTGGGCGAGATGGGCGACGTCGGCGACCGGGCGCAGCGCCGCCGCCGCGCAGAGCGCGTCCCGGATGCCGCTGTCGGGTTCCGCGGCCAACAGGACGGTCAGACCGGCCACCTCGTCCGGAGGTCTGGTCAGGACGGCGGTCCGCAGGATGGCATCGGCACCGTCACGGTCCCGGGGACGCAGCAGGGTGAGGAGCCGGACCAGTTCCTCGACCGGCCGGCCCGCCAGCGCCCGGTGCAGGGCCGGGGTGAGCGTCGGTGTCCGGTCGGGCTCCAACTGGAGCAGCAGGTCCGCGACTTCCTCGACCGGCCGGCTGGCGGCCGAGTGCATCAGTGCGGCGGCGAGGTCCTCGCCGGGTGGGATCACAGGGAGCAGGTTCGCGCCGGGGTGGTCGGAGGGAAGGTCGAGGTCGGGGGCAGGTATGAGGCCCGTCCCGGCGTTGGGCGCGGGAAGGGACAGCGGGCGAACCATCAGGTCTCCTGGATCGGTGGAACGACGAGTCAACGGAGGGACGAGCTGGCCGGCCGCCTCGACGGGCGGCGCGCATGCGAACGGCTCGGTCCGATACCCAGCCTGTGCCCGGGCCCGCGCTACGCCACCCGGACGCGGTCAAACGGGCGACGGCCCGCCGGCCGGGCCCACCGGCTGATCGGTGCGATCGGCAGGCCGGCGCGATTGGGCGGCCGGGTACGGGGCAGGCGCGGCGGTGAACGGAAGGTCCGACTTGTCGACCCGGAAGGGGACCGCTGTGACCAGGGTGAAGGAATCCATCGAGGTGGATGTCCCGCTGCACGCCGTCTACAACCAGTGGACGCAGTTC
>NZ_JBEZIR010000272.1:0-1535 GCF_040651175.1 Kitasatospora sp. NPDC048540 | reverse complement strand
GGCGGGTTGCCGTGCTTGCGGCTGGGCAGGTCGGCGTGCTTGGTGCGGAGCATGGCGAGGGCTGAGGCGAGGACGGTGCGGGTCTCGGCCGGGTCGATGACGTCGTCGACGAGGCCGCGTTCGGCCGCGTAGTACGGGTGCATCAGCTCGCTCTTGTACTCCTTGATCTTCTGGGCGCGCATCGCGTCGGGGTCCTCGGCGCCGTTGATGTCCCGGCGGAAGATCACGTTGGCGGCACCCTCGGCGCCCATCACGGCGATCTCGTTGGTCGGCCAGGCGTAGGACAGGTCCGCGCCGATCGAGCGGGAGTCCATCACGATGTACGCGCCGCCGTACGCCTTGCGCAGGATCAGCTGGATCCGCGGCACGGTGGCGTTGCAGTACGCGTACAGCAGCTTCGCGCCGTGCCGGATGATCCCGTCGTGCTCCTGGTCCACACCGGGCAGGAACCCGGGCACGTCCAGCATGGTGATCAGCGGGATGTTGAACGCGTCGCACATCTGCACGAACCGCGCGGCCTTCTCCGACGCGTGGATGTCCAGCACCCCCGCCAGCGACTGCGGCTGGTTGGCGATGATCCCCACCACGTGGCCGTCGATCCGCGCCAGCGCGCAGATCACATTGGTCGCCCACCGCTCGTGCACCTCGAGGTACTCGCCGTGGTCGACGACCTCCTCGATCACCTTGCGCATGTCGTACGGCCGGTTGCCGTCCGCCGGCACCAGGTCCAGCAGCGGCTCGTTGCGCCGCTGCACCGGGTCGTCGTTGGGCTGCACCGGCGGCATCTCACGGTTGTTCTGCGGCAGCAGCGACAGCAGGAACCGCACCTCCTCGATGCACGACTGCTCGTCGTCGTACACGAAGTGCGACACCCCGGAGACCGTCGAGTGCACGTCCGCACCGCCCAGCCCGTTCTGGGAGATCTTCTCGCCGGTCACCGCCTGCACCACGTCCGGGCCGGTGATGAACATCTGCGAGGTCTCACGCACCATGAACACGAAGTCCGTCAGCGCCGGACTGTAGGCGGCGCCGCCCGCGCACGGGCCCAGCATCACCGAGATCTGCGGGATCACCCCGGACGCCCGCGTGTTGCGCTGGAAGATCCCGCCGTAGCCGGCCAGCGCGGTCACGCCCTCCTGGATCCGGGCACCCGCGCCGTCGTTCAGCGACACCAGCGGCGCACCCGCCGCGATCGCCATGTCCATGATCTTGTGGATCTTCTGCGCATGCGCCTCACCCAGCGCACCACCGAAGATCCGGAAGTCGTGCGCATAGGTGAACACCGGCCGCCCGTGCACCGTCCCCCACCCGACGACCACACCGTCGGTGTGCGGCTTCTTCGCCTCCAGACCGAAACCCTGCGCCCGGTGCCGCCGGAACGGCTCCACCTCGTTGAACGAACCCTCGTCCAACAGCAACGCGATCCGCTCACGCGCGGTCAGCTTCCCCTTCGCGTGCTGCGCCTCGGTGGCCTTCTCGCTCGGGCCACGGCGGACCTGCTCCCGAAGGTCGTGCAGCTCGGCCACCCGACCCCG
>NZ_JBEZIR010000270.1:0-1551 GCF_040651175.1 Kitasatospora sp. NPDC048540 | reverse complement strand
TGGCCTCGGGGTGGTGGATCACGATCGCGTCGGTGGACTGCTCCGGGTGGAGCTGGAACTCCTCGGAGAGCACCACCCCGATCCGCTCCGGCCGCAGCAGCTCGGCGATCTTGGCCCGGTCCTCCAGCTCCGGACAGGCCCCGTAGCCCAGCGAGAACCGCGCACCCCGGTACTTCAACGCGAACATGTCCCGCACGTCCTGCGGATCCTCGTCACCGAAGCCCAGCTCGAACCGGACCCGGGCGTGCCAGAACTCCGCCAGCGCCTCCGCCAACTGCACCGACAACCCGTGCAGCTCCAGGTAGTCCCGGTAGGCGTTGCCCGCGAACAACTCGTTCGCCGCCTCCGACACCCGGTTGCCCATCGTCACCACCTGCAGCCCCAGCACGTCCCGCTCACCCGACTCCTCCGGACGGAAGAAGTCCGCCAGGCACAGCCGCCGCCCGCGCCGCTGCCGCGGGAAGCTGAACCGGGTGTGCTCGGAACCGTCCTCGTTGAAGACGATCAGATCGTCACCCTTGGAGTTCGCCGGGTAGTACCCGTAGATCACCGCCGGCTCCAGCCACCCCTCCGTCTGCAACCGGTCCAGCCACATCCGCAGCCGCGGCCGGCCCTCCGTCTCCACCAGCTCCTCGTACGACGGCCCCTCACCGGTGCGGGCCGCCTTCAGCCCCCACTGCCCCTTGAACAACGCGTCCTCGTCCAGCCAGGACGCGTAGTCCGCGAACGGGATCCCCTTGACGATCCGGTCCCCCCAGAACGGCGGCGCGGGCACCCGGTTGTCCACCGCCACGTCCGAGCGGACCTGGCCGAGGTTCGGCTCCTCCGCCGGCTCCTCGACCTCGACCCGGGCGTGCCGGCGCTGACGCAGCTCCGGCAGAGCAGCCCCCGGCACCCCGCGCTTGACCGCAATCAGGGCGTCCATCAGGCGCAGTCCCTCGAAGGCGTCGCGGGCGTAGCGGACTTCGCCTTCGTAGATGGCGTGGAGGTCCTGTTCGACGTAGGCGCGGGTGAGGGCGGCGCCGCCGAGGATGACGGGGTAGTCGGCGGCGAGGTTGCGCTGGTTGAGTTCCTGGAGGTTCTCCTTCATGATCACGGTCGACTTGACGAGCAGCCCGGACATGCCGATGACGTCGGCCTTGTGTTCGACGGCGGCGTCCAGGATCGCCGAGACGGGCTGCTTGATGCCGAGGTTGACGACGGTGTAGCCGTTGTTGGACAGGATGATGTCGACCAGGTTCTTGCCGATGTCGTGGACGTCGCCCTTGACGGTGGCCAGCACGATGGTGCCCTTGCCCTCGTCGTCGGACTTCTCCATGTGCGGCTCCAGGTGCGCCACCGCGGTCTTCATCACCTCCGCGGACTGCAGCACGAACGGCAGCTGCATCTGCCCCGACCCGAACAGCTCACCGACCACCTTCATCCCCGCCAGCAGCGTCGAGTTGACGATCTCCAGTGCCGGACGCCCCGTCAGCGCCTCGTCCAGGTCCGCCTCCAGACCGTTGCGCTCACCGTCGATGATCCGGCGCTGCAGCCGCTCCTCCAACGGCA
>NZ_JBEZIR010000269.1:0-1554 GCF_040651175.1 Kitasatospora sp. NPDC048540 | reverse complement strand
CGCCCACCAGCGGGCCGGCGGCAGCCCCCAGATCTTCTCGTAGGTGGTCTGGACCGCCGCACCGAACGACAGCCCGAACGCGGCGAGGGCGGCCAGGCTGAACGCCGTCGTCGTCCGCAGGGTCTCGTCGGGCAGCGCGATCAACTGCTCGATGTTCCTGACCGAAGGCCCGGAGACACCGATCCCGTCGCCGAGCCACTGGGCGAACCCGTGGCCGTTCGCCGGATCGGCCGCCGAGATGACGATCAGCAGTGGGACCAGCGTGAGGAACCCGAGCGCCGCGAAGCCCAGTGCCCGCTGCGACAGTTCGACCGCGCTGCCCCTGCTCCACGCCCGCCCGGCCACCGAGCGGGCGGCCATCCGCAACCGCCCGATCGGGGACGGCCGGCTCGCGGGGGACGGCGGTTCCCGCGGTGTCCGTGCCGGCGGCGTCGCGGGCGCCGGGCGGTGCTCCGGCGACCGGCCGGAGCCCTGCGGGGTGGGAGCGCGCGCCATGACGGGACCTGATGGTCCGACGGCCTGCCGACGATGCCGGGGCGTCAGTGGCCCGAGGTCGGGCCGTCGGGTTCCTGGGGGTCGACGCCGGTGTGGGCCTTGGCGGTGCGTCCGCCGCTGGGGCGGCCGGACGGGCCCTGCTCTCCCAGGTCGTAGGTGTGCTTGCCGGGCCCCTGGTCCTCGCCGCGGCGGCCCTTGCTCTCCACGGTGTTGCCCGGGACGTCCTGCTCCTCCTCGGCGGCCTTCTCACGACCGGGTCCCGGCTTGGGAGCGTAGGTCTCGGGGTGGAAGGAGCGGTGGGCACTGTCGTTGGGCTCTTGGTGCTCGGCGTCGATGTCGGGGGACCAACCGTGCTGGTCCTCGCCGTCGAACCGGCTCGCCCGGCCTTCTTCCATCGTGGGGTGGGTGTTCCTCGCAGTCATGATCATCACCTGCTGGGTCGGGTCGGCCGCTGGACGCGGCCGGTGTTCACGGGTCCGCCGGGAGGGCGGCACCCTCGGTGTGGCGCAGGGCCTTGGCGGGCCGGCGGTCAGGGGGATCCGAAGTAGGAGGTCGGACCCAGGCGGTAGTCGGCGTCGCCCCGGTGGAGGGCGGGGTCGTAGATGGGCGTGCCCTTGACCTGCTCCTTGGTGCGGTTGAGGTGGATCGTCCTGTTGGTGTGGTCGACCCGGGTGACGGTGCCGGCCGGCAGCATCACGTGCCTGCCGAGCAGCCACGGCCTGCAGTTGACGACGAAGTGGGCGGAGCCGACGTCGTCGGTGGCCTCGTCGACCTTGCCGATGTGGCCGTCACTGGCCTCGACCTTGAAGCCGACCAGGCCGGTTCCGGGTGCGTCCTGCGATGCGGGGGCGTGGCCCCGGACATCGGTCATGACGTGCTCCTTCTCCACTCGGGGTGCGCACCCGACGGCGGGTGCGGCCTCGGCGGCCGCGCCCGGTCGGGAGGGTCCGGTGCGGGCGCGGCGGGGTGGTCAGTGTTTGAGGGCGTCCTTGGCCTTCGCGCCGGCCTGCTTGGCGTCGCCCTTCATCTGCTCGCTGCGGCCCTCCGCCTCGAGGCTGC
>NZ_JBEZIR010000268.1:0-1576 GCF_040651175.1 Kitasatospora sp. NPDC048540 | reverse complement strand
GCACGGGTTCATTGGATACCCCGCTGCCTGTCGTCAAACGATCGTTTGACGACAGGCAGCGGGCGTAGCTTGATCCGCGTGTCCGCGTCTACCCGGGTCGATGGCGGGCTGTCCCGGCCGGGTGGCGGTGAGAGACGCACGTGGCGGCCGTGAAGCGGCTGACCAAGGCGGGGACCGCAAGCTGGTCACCGCCCTGATCGGCCACAGTTGGGAGGTGTTTGACCCGCTTCTCGACTCTATTAGGAACGCCGGGGGAAGTCCGCGCTACGTGAGGCCGTTTCGAAGGCGTGCAGTTCTGCCGTCATGTCTGTCAGCTGCCCCTGGACGGCTGTGTAGCCGTCGGCGCCCAGGACGATACGGCGGGGCGGGGTGGCGCTGTTCATGGCGTCCACGACGGCGCGCACTCCGCGGTGGGGGTCGCCGGGCTGCTGACCGCTTTGTTCGATCATGGAGGAGCGGACGGACTGGATCAAGGGCAGGTAGGCGTCGACGGTCTCGTTCACGGCTTCGTCGGCGAATGAAGCGTAGGCGTGTGTGCGAAAGGCGCCGGGCTCCACGGCCATGACCTTGATGCCGAACGGGGTGACTTCGTGGCGCAGCGCGTCGGTGAGCCCTTCGATGGCGTATTTGGCGGCGCTGTAGTAGCCGAAGCCCGGCACGCTGCGCAGTCCGGCGACGGAGGACATGTTGATGATCCATCCGCTACCGCGCTCTCGCATGCCCGGCAGGACGGCGCGGAGCATCTGCGTAACGGAGAAGAAGTTCAGCTCGAAGGTGTTCCTGACGTCGCTGTCGGGCGTGCCTTCGACGGAGCCGTACCATCCCCGGCCGGCGTTGTTGACCAGGACATCGATACGGCCGAAACGCTCTTCGGCGGCTCGGACGGCCTCGTGGATCTGCTGGGCGTCGGTGACGTCCAGGGGGTAGACCAGGGCGCGGTCGCCGTGGCGGGCGGCCCAGTCGTCGAGCAGGTGGGGGCGGCGGGCGGTGAGGACGACGTTGTCGCCCAGGTCCAGGGCGGCGTCGGCGTAGGCCATGCCGAATCCTCCGGGGGTGCCACCGGTGATGAACCAGGTCCTCATATTGTTCGTGCTCCTGCGGGGAATCGGGTGTGCGAGAGGTGGGGCGGCCGGTCAGGGGACGATGCGGAGTTTGCTGATCAGTCCGTGGGTCAGGACGAAGCGGCAGTGCAGGTCGACCGTTCCGCCAGGGAAGTTCCCTTCGAGGTGCTGGTGGACGGTGTACCGGTCGGGTGCGTCGCGTTCGGCGCCGGTGAGCGTGGTCGTGTAGGTGTACTCGGTGTCGGTCTGCCCGAGCCATCGAGTGATGGCCTCGACTCCCTCGTAGGTGTGTCCGTCGTCTGTGACGGTGGCGTGCGGTGCGAAGGCCGGTGCGGCGGCGGGGGCGTCCTTGGCGGCGCGGCCCATCAGGTAGCGGGTGATCGCTTCGGGGAGGTCGGTGAGGTCGACCGGCGTCGGGTTCTTAGAAGCCATCTCATTTGGCCAGCCGGCGATGGCAGATGAGTGCCGCGGCGATGGTGGCGAAGGCTGCGAAGTGGTCGGCTTTGCGTTCGTAG
>NZ_JBEZIR010000267.1:0-1685 GCF_040651175.1 Kitasatospora sp. NPDC048540 | reverse complement strand
TGTTGGAGTCGATGCCGACGCCCCACAGCACCTTGCCGTCGACCGCGCACTCGACGTACGCGGCCGCCTGGGCGTCGCCGCCCTCGCTCAGCGCGTGCTCGGCGTAGTCCAGCACCCGTACGTCGACGCCGATCCGGGCCAGCGCGTCACCGAAGGCGGAGACCGGGCCGTTGCCGGTACCGGTCAGGGTGACGGGGGCGCCGTCCACCACGGCCTCGGTGGCCAGCGCGTCCCGGCCGTCCTCGGTGGTCAGGCTCCGCGAACCGCCCAGCTGGATCCGGCCCCAGGCGTTGTCCGGGGTCGGCAGGTACTCGTCCTGGAAGACCGACCAGATCGCGGCCGGGGTGACCTCGCCGCCCTCGGCGTCGGTCTTGGCCTGGATGATCCGGGAGAACTCGATCTGCATCCGGCGCGGCAGGTCCAGCTTGTGGTCGTTCTTCAGCACGTAGGCGATGCCGCCCTTGCCGGACTGGCTGTTGACCCGGATGACCGCCTCGTAGCTGCGGCCGACGTCCTTCGGGTCGATCGGCAGGTACGGCACGCCCCAGGTGTACTCGGAGACCGGCACGCCGGCCGCCTTCGCGTCCGCCTCCAGGGCGTCGAAGCCCTTCTTGATCGCGTCCTGGTGCGAGCCGGAGAAGGACGTGTAGACCAGGTCGCCGGCGTACGGGTGGCGCTCGGGGACGGCCATCCGGTTGCAGTACTCGTAGGTGCGGCGGATCTCGTCGATGTCGGAGAAGTCGATCATCGGGTCGACGCCCTGGGAGAACAGGTTCATCCCGACGTTGACCAGGTCCAGGTTGCCGGTGCGCTCGCCCTGGCCGAACAGGCAGCCCTCGACCCGGTCGGCGCCGGCCATGATGGCCAGTTCGGCGGAGGCGACGCCGGTGCCGCGGTCGTTGTGCGGGTGCGCGGACAGCGCGACGAACTCGCGGCGGGACAGGTTCCGCGACATCCACTCGATCTTGTCGGCGTAGACGTTCGGGGTGGAACGCTCCACCGTGGTCGGCAGGTTCAGGATGATCTCGCGGCCCTCGCCCGGCTGCCAGACGTCCATCACCGACTCGCAGACCTCCAGCGCGAAGTCCAGCTCGGTGTCGATGAAGATCTCCGGCGAGTACTCGTAGCCGAAGACGGTCTCCTCGCCCAGCAGCTTCTCGCCGTACTCCATCACCAGCCGGGTGCCGTCCACGGCGATCTGGCGGATGTCGTCCTTGGACCCCTTGAACACCACCCGGCGGAACAGCGGCGAGGTCGCGTTGTACAGGTGGACGGTGGCCCGGTGGGCGCCGACCAGGGACTCCACTGTGCGCTCGATCAGGTCCTCGCGGGCCTGGGTCAGCACCGAGATGGTGACGTCCTCGGGGATCGCCCCCTCCTCGATGATCGAGCGGACGAAGTCGAAGTCGGTGGCGCCCGAGGACGGGAAACCGACCTCGATCTCCTTGTAGCCCAGCTTCACCAGCAGGTCGAACATCTTGCGCTTGCGGGCCGGCGACATGGGGTCGATCAGCGCCTGGTTGCCGTCCCGCAGGTCGGTGGACAGCCAGCGCGGCGCCTGGGTGATGACCTTGCCCGGCCAGGTGCGGTCCGGCAGGTCGACGGAGCCGAACGGTACGTAGCGGTGGAACGGCATCCCGGACGGCTGCTGCAGCACGGTGGCCGCGGTCACCGGGGTGGGGCGG
>NZ_JBEZIR010000266.1:0-1698 GCF_040651175.1 Kitasatospora sp. NPDC048540 | reverse complement strand
GAAGGTGCGGCGGCTGAGCTGGGGGGTCATCGGTCGGCCTCTCAGAAGGTGAAGGTGGCGACGGCGGCGGCGGTGTCCGAGGGCCACTCGTTGGCCGCGGTGCTCGGGTCCGGCTGGGGACGGCCGGTGACCAGGGTGTGGGCCTCCAGCAGGGTGAGCGGACCGGCGAACTGCACCTGGTCGATCCGGTCCTGCGGTTCGGCCTTCGTGCCGCGGACCTTGCGGGTCGGCGACCAGGTGTTGCCCGGGAAGGCGGCCGGGTCGGGGTGCGCCGAGCGGTATGCGTCGGTGAGGCCCGCGTTCTGCAGGGCGACGGTGACCGGCCAGGCCAGCGCGGTGACGCCGCTGTGCGCGGCGGCGGTGGCGGGCGTCCAGTCCAGGTGCGAGGGCGAGGCCAGACCGGCCGCGAGGACGACGGCCTTGCCCGCGGCGATGTCGGCCTTGACGGCCGTGGCCAGGGCGGTGGCCTGCTTGCCGCGGGTGGAGGCGCTCTCGCTGGTCACGGTCGCGGCGGCGGTGCGGCCGTCCTGCACCGCGTACGGGCCGTAGTCGGCCTCGTCCAGGTGCGCGGCCCAGAACCGGATGCTGCGGTTGCCCGGCAGCTGCACGGTGGCGCCCGCGGCGGGCAGCGTGGTGGTGACGGCGGTGACCGAGGCCAGCGGGTAGCGGCTGACGATGCCGACGCTCCCTGCGCTCTGGTACGCGTACCAGCCGAGCGCCGCGGCCAGGGTGGTGGCGGCGGTGCCGGCGGTCTCCTGCAGCGCGACGACGTCCAGGTTCTGGGTGAGGATCACCCGCAGCTGCTTCTCCAGGCCGTCGGTGGCGTGGGTGCCGGCGTCCCAGAGGTTCCAGGCGGCGGTCTTCAGCCGGATCGGCTGGGCCGGGTCGCGGACCGGGAGCTGGACGGTGATGGTGTCCGTGTTGCCGGCAGCGTCCTTCACCCCGACGGTCAGCACGGCCGGGTCGGCGGGCGCGCTGCTCGGGGCGGTGCCGGTGACGGTGCCGTCGGCGGCCACCGACAGCCAGGAGTCACCGGCGATCTTGCGGAACGTCGGTGCACCCGAGGAGCGCATCCACAGGCCGCCGAGCTTGACGCTCACGGCGGCACCCGGCGCGACCTGGGTGGTGGTCAGCGCGTCGACGGCGGCGTGCGGACGGGCCGCGGCGGGCTTGGGCTTGAAGCTGAAGGGCGCGCTCTGGGCGAGGATCCCGTACCCGTCCTTGGCCAGCAGGTACGCGGTGTAAGGGCCGCCGGTAAGGGCGGAGGTGTCGAGCTGGACGTCGCCGGACGCCCCGGGCGTGTACTTCCACAGCAGCGAGGAGCCGGTGCCGGGCAGCCGGGTGCCGTCGTAGATGCCCACCCAGTTCTTCGCGTCCGATGCGTCGGTGGTCCAGTGGAAGGTGAGCTTGTCGCCTTCGGTGGGACTGGTGGGTGTGGAGAGGACGAGGGAGGATCCTGTCGCCACGGGGGTCCTGTCCGCCGGACCGGTGCGGGTCCGGCTGGGTCGAGTTGGCTGTACAACTGACCCAATTCACTCTAGGAGTAACGGACTTGGGATGAACAGGGCGTGGCCGCCGGTCGGGAACACCGGGAACTCCTGGCCGACGCGGGCGCGCGGATCCCGCCACCGGCGGGGCCGGGGGGGGGGACGCCCCCCGGGGCAGGGGCCCGGGCCCCCCAACCACCCAGAGCAAAAC
>NZ_JBEZIR010000265.1:0-1698 GCF_040651175.1 Kitasatospora sp. NPDC048540 | reverse complement strand
AAGACGCGCCCGAGTGGTCTGGGGCGGTACGGACTTGGCCCGGAACACCTCGATATCGGTGGTCACCCGGGCGGCCTGCCCCTTGTTCTGCAGGATAGATCCAGATCAGCGCCACCACCAGACCGAACGCCGCCCGCCAGGACTCCGCCTGCGGAGCCCCGCCGCGGATCCCCGCCTCGATCTCGGCGAAGTCGAGGCTGAGCAGGAACGCGCCCACGGCGACGCCCCCGAGGCCGAAGAGCAGGCCGAGCGGGCCGGAACCCAGACCGAGGTCGGCGCCGGCCGTCCAGGCCAGGAAGTCGATCATCGCGAGGAAGCTGAAGCCCAGCGCGATGGCGGTGCCGATCCTGGCGTACCGTCCGGTGACCCGGATCCAGCCGCTCTTGTAGGCGAGCAGCATCCCGCCGGAGACCACCACGGTGCCGAGCACCGCCTGGATGACGATGCCGTCCCAGAACGTCTCGAACGCCCGGGAGACCACCCCGAGGGCCAGGCCCTGCAGTGCCGCGTACAGCAGGATCAGCGCCGGGCTGATGCTCCGCTTGAAGTTGATGACCAGTCCGAGGACGAACGCCGCCAGCGACGCCCCGATCGCCAGCCCGAAGTTGCCGACCGGCACGGTGAACCAGGCCGCCGCACCGACGCCCAGCAGCGTGAGCAGGCAGATCGCCGTGCGGGCGACCACGTCGTCCATGGTCATCCGGCCGGTGTCCAGCGGCCCGGCGGAGGGCGCCCGGTACATCGTGGCCAGCTGCTCGTCGGTGGGCCGGCCGCCGTGCGGCTGCTGGCCGTACGGGTCGTTGGCGTAGGGGTTGTTGGCGTACGGGTCGGCCCCGTAGGGCTGCTGCCGGGTGGTGTCGAACCCTGCGTAGCCGGTGTCGCGGGAGAAGGCCCCGTCCCGCGAGAAGACCGGATTGCTGCTTCTCATGCTCATTCCCTCCGGGGGACGGCACGGCACCGCCCACCATCGGACAAGAGTAATGTCTTGGCAAAGCAGTGCGCGTACGCCGCGAGGATGATCTCTCGCGGCCGAGCAGGCGGAGCTGGTGCCCGGAGCCGGACTCGAACCGGCACGGCCTTACGGCCAAGCAGTTTTAAGCTGCCCGTGTCTGCGTTCCACCACCCGGGCGTGAACCGCTCCCGCCCCTGTTCGGGCTACCCCCTGAGCCTAGTCGTCCGACTCCCGGTTTCGCATGTTCCCGGCCCCGGAAGTTGTCATGCTTCCTTGCCATCTGACGAACCGTTCGTGATCCGGCCAGCGGAAGCACTGTTATCGGCCAGTTGACGGGCCGCACCGGGCCGCACCGGGCCGCACCGGGCCTCAGGGACGGTGTCATCCCGCAGGAGGAGGGTGACGGTCCGGTGTACGCCTCGCGATGGTCCGGCCAACCGTCCGCCGGAGCGACGGATCCGGCCGGGGCCGCCCGGGAGCATGGGAGTACCGTCCCCCCTTTCCGGCAGGAGCCCTCCCGTGACCACGATGACGACCACCACCGCCGCCGCGCGCGCCGTCGGCCTGAACAAGGTCTACGGCGAGGGCGAGACCCGGGTCGTCGCCCTGGACGACGTCAGCGTGGCCTTCGGCCAGGGCGAGTTCACCGCGATCATGGGCCCCTCCGGCTCCGGCAAGTCCACCCTCATGCACTGCATGGCCGGCCTGGACACCGTCACCTCCGGCTCCGCCACCATCGGCGGCAC
>NZ_JBEZIR010000264.1:0-1716 GCF_040651175.1 Kitasatospora sp. NPDC048540 | reverse complement strand
AGATCGTGCAACGCGTACCCCGCACCACCCACACCGCCGTACCGGATCTCCGACCACGCAGCGATCGCCGCCGGGAACCCCGGCGGATAGACACCGGGCAGGTGGTGGCCGTGCAGCATGGAGTTGGCCATCGCGACCAGCGTGCTCGGGTCGCCGTCCTGGCCGCCGAGCGGCGCCGAGGTGCCGCTGAGCGCGAGCACCGTGCCGCCGGCGATCACGCCGGTGGACAGGCCCGCGAGCGCCGCGCACACCAGCCGCTTCACCAGCTGGTGCCGCAGCACCGAACCCCGGTAGGCGGTGTACACCAGCAGCGCCAGCAGCGGCAGACCGAGCAGCGCGACGTACAGCTGGAGTTCGGCGAGACCGCTGACCTGGTCGATCCGGACCAGGGGGTTCAGGTCGACCGTGGTGGACAGGGCCGCGAAGCCGAGTGCGGCCAGCAGGGCGGCCGATGCCTCGGCGGCCGCCCACCACGTGCGCCGGGACGGACGGCGGCGCCCGGCGGGCCGCGGGCCTCCCGGCTCCGGGCGGCGGGGAGCCGGTACCCGGGCCGAGAGGCGGCCCCGGACGGAGCGCCCGGGCCCGGGCGGAGCGGGTGCGTTCGTGGTCATGCGTCCCCCTGGATTGTCGGGCGGCCCCCGGGGCCGGCTCCGCGACCGTGCCGGCCCGACGGGCCGCGGTACGACGACCGGGGCCGGCGGAGTGCTCCGCCGGCCCCGGTCGTCGGCTCCGAGCCTACTTCTGCGCCTGGTCCAGCCAGGGGGCCTTGCGGCCGCAGACCGCCGGCCAGTCCGCCTCGGCCACGTTGCCGCACCAGATGTAGCCGTCGTCGGCGCTGGGCTTCCAGTCCTTGACGATCGGGTCGGCGCAGCGGGAGACGGGCGAGTACTTCGGGCACTTGCCGTTGGGCTTCTTGATCGTGTGGGCGCGCCAGGCGTCGAGGCCCATGGTGCCCTTGGACTGGTCCTCCGGCATGTAGCGGTTGACCGACCAGGAGGCGCCCATGGTGGCGAACAGCGCGAGCGCGCAGACCATGCCGGCCGCGAGCTGGCGGATCACCCGGCCCGGGATGACCTGGGTGGTGGAGTCCTTGGCGGCCAGCGCCCGGTTGCCCCAGCCGGTCCCCCGGTCCACCACCGCCATCAGGCCCAGCACCGCCAGGATCATCAGGCAGTACATGATGATCCACGTCGTCCGCGGGTACAGCTGGATCGCCTTGTTGTGCGCCATGTGCGAGGCGAACCAGAACCGCATCAGCCACGCACCCGCCAGCGTCGCCGCCGCCGCCCGCACCGCGATGTTCTTCAGCCCCAGACCGATGCCCAGCCCCACACCCGCGATCAGCAGCAGCGCGAACCCGGTCTGGCCGGCCAGCTCACCGGCCACCGGCCAGGTGTGGAAGTCCAGTGTCCCGGACCGGTCCGAGGCCCAGCCCAGCACGTACGCCGGATCGATGTAGACGGTCAGGTAGGCGTAGCGGTCGGGAACGTCCGCGCCCAGCGTGAGGATCTGATAGAGCAGCGGGGAGGCCACGGCCGCGGCGCCGACCAGAGTGACGCCGACGAACACCAGGGCCCGGATCACGGCCGTACGGCCCTTGCGCCACGGGAAGGTGCCCAGGGCGAGCAGGAGGACGCCGGGCGCCGCCCACAGGTACCAGCCCGAGTACCACAGGAACATCAGCCCGAACACCGCACCGAACCCCAGCCCCCGCAG
>NZ_JBEZIR010000263.1:0-1809 GCF_040651175.1 Kitasatospora sp. NPDC048540 | reverse complement strand
GTCCACTCGCCCCTTCCCCGGGCCCGTCCGGCCCGTCCCGCGGGCCCGTTGCAGGCTACTGCTCGCGCAGGCGGCCGAGCACCGCCTGCTCGAAGGTCCGGAACGCGCACTCCTCGCGCCACTCCAGCTCGGCCTTGGGGTTGTCGTCGAGCAGCGCCGCGCAGGCCGCGCTCGGCTCGTCCTCGCCGAGCGGGTCGTGGGCGCACTCGGCGGCCGGCCGGTAGCCGTCCCGGTCGGCCCACAGGCTGCGGCCGGGCAGGAAGGCGTACTCCAGCGACGCCCGGGCGAGGTCGCGCAGCACCCGGTAGTCCAGGCCGTAGGTGAGCGCGGCCCGCTGGTACTCGGTGGTGATGTCGCCGCGCGAGACGCCCGGGTCGTCGGTGGCCAGCGCCACCGGGACGCCCGCCGCGAGGTAGCGCGGGAACGGGTGCTCCGGGCCGCTGACCCCGAGGATCTGCTCGTTGCTGGTCAGCGGCACCTCCACCAGGACGTGCCGGGCGGCCATGGTGCGCAGCAGCCCCTCGGGGTCGTCCTCGTGGGCGAGGTCGACGCCGTGGCCGATCCGGTCGGCGTGCCCGGTGAGCACCGCCTCGCGGATGTGGAAGCGCAGGTCCTCGGGCTTGACCAGGCCGGGTACCAGCTCACCGGCGTGCAGCGTGATGTGCACCTCGGGGTACTCGCCGTGAAGGTAGTCCAGCATCTGCATCTGCAGCCGGTAGTTCTCCAGCGAGGCGGGCGCGTCCTCGGGCTGGACCAGGTTGACCGCGACGTAGCGCGGGTCGTGCCGGGCGAGTTCCATGCCGAGCAGCAGCTGGGTGAAGACCCGGGCGGGTGTGGAGGCCCGGGAGGCCTGCGAGATGAACCGTACGGTCACGGCGCAGCCGGGTGCGGGGTCGTCGCCGTCGCAGTGCGAGGTGGCCCGGAACTCCGTCAGCGCCGCGTCGGCCTCGCCGGAGGCGGTCCGCACCAGGGCGCCGATCTGGTCGTCGGCCAGCAGTTTGGCGCGCAGCGCGGCGAGGTCGCTGTCGAAGCCGACCTTGGCGGCCAGTGCCGCCGCCCCGCCGGACGCGGGCGTCGACATGGTCTCCAGGTAGGACTGGTTCTGCCGGGCGAGGGTGTCGGTGACCTCGGCCAGCATCCGGCCGGGGTGCCGCCAGGAGGCCTCGCCGAACTTCCCGAAGGTGGCGAAGAAGTGGTCGTGGCCGGACTCGGCGCCGGGCACGAAGTCCTGCATCGACCAGGCCCGGATCACCTGCTGCCGGAAGGCGGGGTCGGTGACGGCGTCGGCCGCGGGGCGGCTGCCCGCGGGGCAGGGGCCGCCGACGACCGCGGTCGAGGTGGCGGTGTCGATGCACAGCCCGTCCTCGGCGGCGAGCTGGATCAGCAGCTCGGTGGAGGCCGCCCCGGAGAGGTGGTTGTGCAGGTCACCGCCCTTGGGCAGGGCCTCGAAGAACGCCCGGAGCTCCTGCGGCCGGTCCCGGATGCGGTCCAGGTAGGCGGACACCCGGTCGGCCGGCGGTACGGGACGCACCAGGGCCTGCCCGGCCTGCGGGACGGCGGCCGCGGCGGGGACGGCCCGGCCGGGGAACAGCGGGAGCAGCAGCGCGGTGCCCGCCGCGAGGGCGGCCGCGGCGGCATGACGTGTGCGAATCATGGCCGCATCCTGGCGGCCCCCGCGGCCGCTCCCGGCCCGACAGGCCGGGTGCGGCCGGGTGGGTCATCCGATCGCACCAGCGCGCGGCGGAGCGCGCGACCCGCGCCGACGCCGCCCGCGGAGCACCCCGGCCCGGCCTCGCCCGCCCCGGCGGC
>NZ_JBEZIR010000262.1:0-1858 GCF_040651175.1 Kitasatospora sp. NPDC048540 | reverse complement strand
GGCAGGAGTCGTCGATGCAGCCCTCACCGACCCGGTCGCCGTCCGCGTTGCGGGTGACGCCGGACCCGACCTCGGCGACCACGCCGGCGGCCCGGTCGTCGCCGACCGGGCCCGGACCCCCTCGTGCTGTCGCGCCGCTCTCCCGGCGGCACAGGCCCTAGTCCACGTAGCGGCGTTCCTCGACCACGTCCGTGCCGAGCCGCCGGCGGCGGAACACCCGGACGTAGGCGACCAGGCCGAGCAGCCCGGCGATCATCAGGATGACGCCGACCAGGTGCAGGTTCACCCCGGCGAGGTGCCAGTCGACGGCGAAGGCGAGGATCGCCCCGAGCGCGAACACGATGACGCAACCGCCGATTCCCATGGGGACCTCCAACCCGTGACACGGCCCGTTCGGACCGGCGCTCGCCTACCCCGGGCGGCGGCCGGTATGCGGCGTGTCCCGGCCCGGAGCGTTCACGCCCCGGGGTCGGCCTCCGCCGCCGGGGTCAGGACCTCGGCCCAGACCACCTTGCCGTCGGCGTGCACGGCCACGCCCCAGTCGTCCGACAGCCGTTGGACGATGTGCAGGCCGTGCCCGCCCGGCAGCCCGGGGCGGTGCGGGAGGCTGAGCGCGGGGGGTGTCCTGATGGCGTCGCTGACCTCGATCCGCAGCCGTTCGGCCGACGCGTGCAGGCTCAGCTGCACCGCGCCGCCCGCGTGCAGGCGGGCGTTGGCGACCAGCTCGGAGACGATCAGGAGCAGGTCCTCCACCGCCTCCTCGCCCGGCCACCGCCAGTCGGTGAGGGCCGTACGGGCGAACTCCCGGCCGTGCGCCACCTGCCGGGGCAGCCCGGCCAGACGGACGGTCCGCCGCTGCCCGGCGGGGGGCAGGTCCGAAGGGAGCCGCCGGGCGGCCTCCGCGCCTCGCTGACCGCTGGTCATCTGGTTCACCCCGGCATGGTCGTTCATGGCTGGTCGATGGGGGGCCGGCGATCCGGGCCCGCGGTGCGGCCGCTCACGCGTCGGCCAGGGCGTCGGGGACCGAGGCGTGCAGCGAGAACACCGCTCCCGCCCCGGTGAGTTCCAGCAGCCGGCCGAACTGCCCGTCGGGCGCGGCCGCCAGCCGGAGCTCGATCTCCGCCTCCTGCGCGGCGATCCTGGTGCGCAGCAGCAGGTTGAGCCCGGAGGAGTCGCAGAAGCCGAGCTCCGCCAGGTCCACCACCACGCGGGCCGGCCCGTCGGCGAGCGCCCGTTCCAGCGCTTCGTCTGCCGGGGCCAGCGAGTCGAGGTCGAGCTCACCGGCGAGCACGACCAGGACGGTACTGCCCAGCCGCTCCCGGCGGGCGGTCAGCCGGCCGGCCGGGACCGGGGCCACCCGGTGCCCCGCGTCGAATCCTTCGTCGGACATGCGCTCCTCCGTACTGCCCTCGACCACGGCCGACGATAGGCCGCGAAGGGGCGCGAACGGAAGGCCGCAGGCCCTCCGGGGCCACCCCTCGCCTTCCCGGCCTCGGGCCGGATATGCAGCCGGCGGGCGAAGGGCGGGCCGCACGGGGTGATCCGTGTGCGATTCGCCCGGATATCGTGAAGAAATGGTGCAGACGTGATCGGGTCGGCATGGGCCGGGTACACGGCGTGGGTCGGAGCGCGGACGAACCACGCACCAGGGCCGGAAGAGGGAGAGCCATGGCCGTCCTGAATCCCACGATGTCGATGTCGATGCCGAAGGCCGTACCGGAGGCGGTGCCGGTGCCGGCGGCGGTGCCGTCGGACCCGGTCGGGCTGCCGCGGATCGAGGATCCGTCGGCGGTGTCGCCCGCGGACGCCCGGGTGCTGTCCCGGACGCTGTTCCGGCGCCTCGGCGAGCTGGAGGAGG
>NZ_JBEZIR010000261.1:0-2531 GCF_040651175.1 Kitasatospora sp. NPDC048540 | reverse complement strand
GGGCGGGCGCGGGGGGTGTTCCGGTCTCGCTGCGCTGCCCCCCCCCGCGGCCGTGCACCGGCCGGCCTGGCGGAACGGCTACGGCTGCATCTCGTAGGCGCCGGAGAGCGCCTCGACCTGCGACCAGACCCGGGCCGCGCGCCCGGTGTCGGCGACCGGGCGGCGGACGTGGGCCAGCGCCCAGGCGGCCTGCTCCTCGGTGGTGGAGGCCTTGCCGTGCAGCTCGGTGGCGTGCGCGGAGAAGTCCCGCACCAGGGCGTCGAATACCTGGTCCAGCACGTCGCGGCCTTCGTCGGACGCGGTGAGGCCGGTCAGCTCGGCCTGCTCCAGCACCAGCTGGCCGTAGACGACCAGCGCGAACAGCTGGCCGATCTCCAGCAGGAAGTCCAGGTCCTGCTGCTGCTCGGCGCTGGGCGCGTGCGAGAGCAGCAGCGCGCAGAAGCCGTCCGCCTGCTCGCGGAAGCGGGCCACGTTCGGGACGTCCGCGTGCGCGTCGTAGGCCGTGCGCCAGTCGTGGAAGCGGATCGCGCCCAGGCCCCGGGCCGGGCCCTGGCGGAACAGGAACTCGTCGTCCGCGGCGTCCAGGCGGCTCGGCACCGGCGCGTACTCGGCCGGGTTGAAGAGGTAGTTGCCCATGAACTTGAGGATCAGCGCCAGGTTGACGTGGACGGTGCCCTCGAGCTTCGGCAGGCCGCGGATGTCCTTGGCGGCCTTGTCGAAGTAGGTGTCCGCCTCGAAGCCCTTGGCCGCGATGACGTCCCACATCAGGTCGATGACCTTCTCGCCCTCGGTGGTGACCTTCATCTTGGTCATCGGGTTGAAGAGCAGGTAGCGGCGGTCATCGGGCGAGGCGGTGCGGAAGTAGTCCACCGCCCGGTCGCTGAACAGCTTCATCGCCACCAGGCGGGCGTAGGCGTCGGTCAGCTCCCGGCGCACGTGCGGGAAGTCGGTGACCTTCTTGCCGTACAGCACCCGGTTGTGGGCGTGGGTGAGCGCCTCGTACATCGCGTGCTCGCAGATGCCGACCGAGGCGGTGCACAGGTTGAACTTGCCGACGTTGACGGTGTTCAGGGCCGCGTCGAAGGCCGCCTTGCCGGTGTGCAGCACGTCCTCGGCGCGGACGGGGTACTCCTCCAGCCGGAACTCGCTGACGTACATCTGCGCGTTCACCACGTTCTTGACCAGGTGGTAGGCCTCGTGGCGGCTGTCGGCGGCGAAGAAGACGTAGCCCTCGGGGCCGTCGACGTCCGAGCGGCGGCCGAAGACCGAGACCAGGCCGGCCACGTTGCCGTTGCCGATGTAGTACTTGGAGCCGGTGGCGGTGAAACCGCCGTCGCCGTCCGGGGTGAGGATCATGTCGGTGGAGTAGATGTCCGCGCCGTGGGTGCGCTCCGACAGGCCGAACGCCATCACGTGGCCCTCGGTCAGCAGCTTGGCGGCGCGGGCCCGGACGGCCTCGTTCTCGCTCTGCCAGACCGGGCCGAGGCCCAGGATGGTGACCTGCCAGGTGTACCAGTAGCCGAGGCCGTAGAAGCCGAGGATCTCGTTCAGCTCGGCGTTGCGGGCGGTGTCCCAGCGCTTGGTGCCGTCGGCGGACGCGGGCGTCAGGAACTCCGCGAACAGCCCCTCCTTGGCGGCGAACTCCAGGAAGTCCGCGTACCAGGTGCGGTCGATGTAGCTGTCGATCAGCGTCTTTTTGCCGCGCGACTCGAACCAGTCCACGGTGGCGCGCAGCAGCCTGCGGGTCGGCTCGTCGAACTGCACGGGGTCGTAGGAGCGCGGGTTGAACAGCATGGTGGCTTCCCTGGGGGTCGAGGGTTCGAGGGCGGGGTTCGGTGGGCCTCGGGCTTCGGGCTCAGTGCGCGAGGCGGTGCAGGGTGGCGAGCACGTCGTCCAGCCAGGCGAGGGTCATCCGCTCATACTCGATGCCGCCGCGCAGCACCACGTGCTGCAGCTCCTGGCGGGTGTCGAGGGTCGAGCCGGCCGGGAAGTCCCGCTGCTCGCCGGCCAGGTAGCGGGCCAGTAGCGCGGCGTGCGACTCCCGGTGGCGTTCGACCTCGGAGATCAGTGCGCCCGGGTCGTCGAAGGCGGCCGCCCGGATCTTGACGGCCAGCTCGTGCCGGACGGTCTCCGGCTCGACCGGCTCGCGCAGCCAGCCGGAGAGCGCGGCCCGGCCGGGGCCGGCCGCCGAGTAGACCTTCTTGTCGGGCCGGCCGTCCTGGGCGATCTCCTCGGCGGCGATCCAGCCGTCCGTCTCCATCCGCCGCAGCACCCGGTAGATCTGCTGGTGGGTGGCGGTCCAGAAGCGGCCGATCGACCGGTCGAACCGGCGTGCCAGCTCGTAGCCGGAGCCGGGCTGCTCCAGCAGCGAGACGAGGATCGCGTGCTCCAGTGCCATGGCCGCATCTTGCTATGCAACGAGTTGCATAGGCAACGGGGCCTGCCCGGGTTGAGACGCAGCTCACCCTCGAGGCTTCATAGGTAGATCATCGACATATGGCGATGGCGGGCCTATGCTCGCTCCCATGACA
>NZ_JBEZIR010000260.1:0-2627 GCF_040651175.1 Kitasatospora sp. NPDC048540 | reverse complement strand
CGGGCCGCCGGCAAGAAGAACTCCGACCTGCGCCGGGACGGCATGTCACTGCTGCTGCGCGGGGTCGCCGCCGCGATCGGCCCGCGCGGGGAGGCCGGCACGGGTGCTTGGCCCGGGGCCCGGAAGTGCGCCGCAGGTCGCCGCGGCACCGCCCGACCGGACGTGAGATGCGGCACCGCCTTCTGATGACCACGATTCACGGCCTAGTCTTGTTGCCGACGGTACCGCGCCCAATGGCGGCGAAAACGAGGGAGCCCAAGTGAGCAGCGATCGGGACGGCGTCTACGTCGGCGACAACGCGGCGGAGGACGACGACGACTGGTCCGACGCCCCTGACTACACGCCACCCTCCTGGTACACGCAGAGTTCGGACGGTGCACCGGCGGCCCCGGCCCCCGCACCGGCCGCGGCCGTGCCCGACACCCCGGCCCCGGCGCCCGCCGCGCCCGCTCCGCCGGCCGAGGTGCCGCCGCAGCAGGTCGCCCCCGTGCCGGCCCCCGTCGCCCCGGCACCGGCGCCCGCTCCCGTCGCCCAGACCCCCGCCGCCCAGGCCCCCGTCGCCCAGAGCACCGCTGCCCCGGCTCCCGTCGCCCAGACCCCCGCCGCGCCCGCCCCGGCCCCCCTCGCCGCGGCGGCCCCGGCCGCCGAGCCCGCTGCGGCACCCGCGCCGGCCGCCCCGCAGCCGCCGGTGGCCGAGGCCCCGCCGGTACAGGTCCAGTCCGCGCCGGCGCCCGCGCCCGCTCCGCTGCCCGAGCAGACGGCCGGGCAGCAGCAGCCGCCGGCCTGGCCGCACCCCGAGCAGGCCGGTGCGCCGACGCCGCCGGCCCCGGTCCAGCAGGCCCCGGTCCAGCAGCAGCCGGTGGCGCAGCCCCCGTTCCCGCAGCAGGCCGGCCAGCAGCAGCCGGGCCAACTGCCGCCGCAGGCCCCGCCCGTGCAGCACGGCCAGCCGGGACCGGCCGGCCCGCAGTACGCACCGGCGGGCCCGCCCGGTCAGCCCTGGCCGCCGCAGGCCGCGCAGCAGCCGGGCCCGCCGGCCCCGCAGCCGGTGGCCGACCCGCGGCAGGGTGGCTGGCCGCAGCAGGGCCAGTATCCGCAGCAGCAGCCCCACGCGCCCGCCTACCCGCAGCAGCAGGGCATGCCGCAGGCGCCCGCCGCGTTCCAGGGCGGCGGGCAGCAGCCGACCGCGCACGGCGCGGCGCTCGGCTACACCGCCGCGGTCGAGCTGTCCTCGGACCGGCTGCTGCGCGGCCAGCCGAAGGCGCAGCGCCAGCAGCCGCGGTTCCAGTTCGGCGGCAAGGCGGCGCAGGCCGACCGGGCGCGCAAGCTGGAGCAGATCCGTACGCCGGTGATGACCTGCTACCGGATCGCGGTGATCAGCCTCAAGGGCGGTGTCGGCAAGACCACGACCACCACCTCGCTCGGCGCCACCCTGGCCAGTGAGCGGCAGGACAAGGTGGTGGCGATCGACGCCAACCCGGACGCCGGCACCCTCGGCCGCCGGATCAAGCGTCAGACCGGCGCGACCATCCGCGACCTGGTGACGGCCATCCCGCACCTGCGCAGCTACATGGACGTCCGGCAGTTCACCTCGCAGGACCTCAACTCCGGCCTGGAGATCGTCGCCAACGACGTGGACCCGGCCGTCTCCACCACCTTCGACGACTCGGACTACCGCCAGGTCATCGAGGTCCTCGGGCAGCACTACCCGATCATCCTGACCGACTCGGGCACCGGCCTGCTGTACAGCGCGATGCGCGGGGTGCTCGACCTGGCCGACCAGCTGATCGTGGTCGCCACCCCGAGCGTGGACGGCGCCAGCAGCGCCTCCACCACGCTGGACTGGCTCTCCGCGCACGGCTACGCGGACCTGGTGCAGCGCAGCATCACCGTGGTCTCCGGGGTCCGCGAGACCAGCAAGATGATCCGGATCGAGGACATCGTCGCCCACTTCGAGACCCGCTGCCGCGGGGTGGTCGTGGTGCCGTTCGACGAGAGCCTGGCGGCCGGCGCCGAGGTCAACCTGCAGATGATGCGGCCCAAGGTCCGGGACGCGTACTTCGAGCTGGCCGCGCTGGTCGGCGAGGACATCGCGCGCGCCCAGCAGGGCGGCGGCTGGCAGGCCCAGGGGTACCCGCAGCAGCAGCCCGGCCCCGGCTACCCGCAGCAGCAGTACCCGCCGCAGCAGCCCGGTCCGGGCTACCCGCAGCAGCAGTACCCGCCGCAGGGCGGCTACCCGGGCGCGCCCGCGCCGGGTGCGCCGTGGGCCCCGCAGCCGGGCCAGGCGCCGCCGCCCGGGTACGGGCCGGGCCAGCAGCAGCCGTACCCGCCGCAGGGTGCGCAGCAGCCCCCGCAGGAGTGGCTCCAGCAGGGCCGGCCCGGTCAGCCGGGTCAGCCCGGTCAGCAGCCGGGCCAGCCTGGCTACGGGTACCCGCCGCCGCAGGAGCAGGGCCAGCCCGGCCAGCAGCCGCCCGCGCCGGGGTACGGCTACCCGCCGCCGCAGCAGTAGCGGCGGCCGAACGCGGCTCGGCCCGCCGGACGGGAGTCACCTGGCGGCCGTCGACGGTGCCGTAACCGGTCACCACGCCGTCGCCGTACGGGCGGGTCTTCTCCTGCCCGAAATTGGTCGA
>NZ_JBEZIR010000259.1:0-2770 GCF_040651175.1 Kitasatospora sp. NPDC048540 | reverse complement strand
CTATGAACGGAAGGGCGCTCACTTTGCAGCGTTCGCCAGCATCGCCGCCGCCCTCATTTGCCACCGCAGAATCACCAAATGAGATGACTTCTTAGGCCCATCGGCACGAAGGAGGTGGAGGATGCCGAGCCAGTAGGCGATGTAGAGCCGGTTCGCCGGGTCGTTGGCGGCCGCGACGGCAGGCGCGAGGAACTTCTCGGCAGTGCCTATGTCGCCGCTCATGCCCGCCATGTAGCCCAGAGCGACGTCTCGCTCCATGCAGGGGCTGCATAGTTCAAGGGCCTCGCGCAGGGAGCGGGCCCGCTTAACGGCCTGCACGGTGAGGAGGTGGGTGACCGCAGCTATGAGATGGTGTTCGTGGCTGCCGCGCGTGGGGGAAAGGTCCGCGGCCCAGAGTTCCAGGGTGGCGGCTCGGTGGTGGCGGCCCTGGTCGGCCTGGCGGGTGGCTTCAGCGGCGAGACGGTCGGCGAGACGGGCGTCCGCTCCGGATGCGGCTGCGACACGGTGAGCCCAGGCTGCCTCCTGGGGAACCACGTCGGCTGCCGCGTGGTGGAGGTCGCGGCGCGCCTGGGGGGTGATGGCCTGGTAGACGGCGTCGCGTTGCAGGTCGTGATGCAGCCGTACGGGTGTAGTGGGCTGGCCGGCGTCCCAGGTGACTAGGCCTGTGTCGAGTACTGGTCCCAGGGCCTGGGCAGGGAGTAATGCCGGCCAGGTGACCGACCACGGCGAGGGGGACCTGGGTGTTGAGGACCGCCAGTGCCTCGACCAGCCTACGCGACTCGCCGGGCAGGGTCTCCAGCTGGTGGCGGATCGCGGTCTCCAACGAAACCGGCAATTGCAACGGCCGCGACACGTCGGTCAGCTCGTTGGCGGTGACCTGCCTCAGCAGCGTGCGCAGATGCAGTGGGTGCCCGCCCGTCCGCTCCATCAGCCGTTCGGCCTCCGTTTCACGCAGTACGGCCCCGGTCCGGGCCCGGGCCAGCTCACCCACCTCCGCCCGGCCTAGTCCCGCGAGGCGGACCGTCTCCGAACGTGCCACACCACGGGACAGACCTCGCCACCCCTGCCCGCTCCTGCCGTCATCGGACGCCTCGGCATAGGCCTGGGACCCGGTGCGGGCGGTCATCACCACCAGCACCCGCTCCGACCACAAGCGACGCAACACGAACCCCAGCGCCGCCACCGACTGCTCATCCGCCCACGGCGCATCGTCCACCACCAGCGCGAGCGGCGCCTCCTCCGAAACCGCCGCGAGGACGGCCAGCAGCGCCTGCCCCACCACGAGGGGAGCGGCACTGGCATGGCGCATCAGAGCCGCCAAATCCGTCAGGCCCTCCGTGCCGGGCGGCAGACGCCGCAGCCACTGGTCGAGGGCGCTGTAGGGCCAGTCCCGCTCGGAGCGGTCACACCGCGCCCACACCGCCACCAGCCCGTCCGGACCGTCGGCGAGGGCCCGCTGGACGAGGGCGGTCTTCCCGATCCCCGCCTCACCCTCCACCACCACCAGGCACGGTTCCCGGGCCGCGGCCCGGGCGCGGCCACCATCGAGCACCGCCAGCTCCGGGACACGACCCACGAACAGCCGGGCGCCTCCCCCAAGCCCCGTATCGTCGTCCACCGCCGCCGTCATCACATACCACCGCCCGCCACTAGCATCCACCCACGCGCCCCACCCCCGCACCCCAAGGGATACGGCTCTCGCGTTTGCACCCCGCGTTGTCGGAGCCTGTCGCGCTTGAGAAGCCGTTGTCGTACCGAGCGTGACAAACCAGCACCCACCGGCCCCCGAACCCCACGGACGAACCGAACCTCAACCGGAACTCCATGTTCTGGGGTGGTGCCTGTGGCTGATCTGGGTAGTCGGGCACGCGATTGGGTGGCTAGGTGTCAGGGCTGATGCAAAAGTTAGTTGATCTTGCATAGTTCCTGGTCAGCATGGGTGTCCGAAGCAGATGAAGCTCAGTTGTGGTTGGTGGCCTCGCGAGTCGTCCACCAGCAACGGAGCTTCGGTGCGCCAGCCTGCCGTGTCCTGTCCCTGCTCGGCGTGCGGTGCCGGTGTGTCGGGTGCGCATGGCTTCCCAGAGGTGGTGGGCGTCCTGCGCGATCCGCGTAAGGCCCGGGGGCGTCGGCATCCGCTGCGCGCGGTGCTGCTGGTTGCGCCGTGTGCCATGGCCTGCGGGTTCGGCTCGTTCCGGGCGATGGGCCAGTGGGCGGCCGCGGCCCCGCAGGAGACGCTGGTGCGGCTGGGCCTGCCGGCGCGCGGAGTGTTCGCGCTCGCGGGGTGCTGCCCAGCGCGTCCGCCATCGGCGGATCGCGCGGCGGTGCGGCGGCCGCGCAACTCAAGGCCGACGGCACTCTGGAGCTCTCCCAGGACGGCTGGCACCCTTCCGCCCTGTCCCCGGACCGCTAGCTCGACTCTTTCGGGATCTTGGAGCTTGCCGGGCGCATCAGCGTCATCGGCGGGCACGCTCGAGGCTGTTGCGTAGACCGATGCAGCTGCCGAGGTGTTCGTTGTCCATCCCTGTCGCGGCAGCGAATCCCGGCTTTCAGGCACCGTCCTGGATCCCGGCCAGGCTCCCGCCCTGGAGCTGGCGGCGGCGTACCACCGGCGGTGGGAGTTCGAGGTCGCGCCGGCCGAGATCGAGACGTATCAGCGCGGACCGGCCGGCCACCTGAGAGGACGTTAAGTCCGTTTCTGGTAGCGGCCGCGTCCGGGTTGGTCGAGGAGTCCCTGACGAACGAGTCGTCCCAGGCGGGAGCGGGTGACGTT
>NZ_JBEZIR010000258.1:0-2811 GCF_040651175.1 Kitasatospora sp. NPDC048540 | reverse complement strand
GGCCGCATCGTCGACGAACTCCACCACCCCACCGCCGACACCGTCCTGGACCGGATGCGCCGCTTCGACGCCAAGGGCCGCACCAGCTGACACCCGCCGACAGCTGACCACCGCCACCAGCGGCCCCGGCACCCGTCCGCCCCACCACAGACCCAGGACACCCACCCATGTACCGCACCGCACTACGCAACGTGCTGGCCCACAAGGGCCGGCTGCTGATGACCGCCCTCGCCATCATGCTCGGCACCGCCTTCGTCGCCGGCACCATGGTCTTCACCGACACCCTCGGCGCCGCGCTCAAGTCCCAGAACGCCAAGAGCTACACCGACATCGCCGTGACCGTCAGCGACTCCGGCGCCGTCAGCCAGGGGTACGGACGTGGTGGCCGCGGCCCCGCGGGCCCGGAGCTGACCGAGGACGTCCGCCGGAAGCTGGCCGCACTGCCCGGCGCGGCCGAGGCCCGCGGTGTGGTGTCCGGCTTCGCCGGTATCGCCGACCGCAAGGGCAGCCTGATCGGCGACGGCTTCTCCACCGCCGGTACCAACTACGTATCGGGCGCCGACGGCACCGATGCCCGCTACCCGCTGAGCGAGGGCCGCGGACCGAAGGGCGAGGGCGAGGTCGCGCTCGACACCCGCACCGCGTCCAAGGGCGGCTACCACGTCGGCGACACCGTCCGGGTGGCCGTCAACGGCCCGGTGATGAACCTCAAGCTGACCGGCCTGCTGACCACCAACGACCCGCGGGTCCAGGCGGGCGGTTCACTCGCCGCCTTCGACACCGCCACCGCGCAGAAGCTCTACCTGAAGCCCGGTCAGTTCAACGACATCGACCTGCGGGCCAAGCCCGGTACCGACGACCGGGCGCTGCTGACCGCCGTTCAGCAGGCCCTGCCCGCGGGCGGGTCGCTGACCGCGCGGACCGGTGCCGACCTGTCCGCCGAGCAGGACCGGATGATCACCGAGGGCACCAAGAACCTCAACCGGGCCCTGCTGGCCTTCGCCGGGATCTCGCTGTTCGTCGGCGTCTTCATCATCGCCAACACCTTCACCATGCTGGTCGCCCAGCGCACCCGGGAGATCGCCCTGCTGCGCGCGGTGGGCGCCGCCCGCCGCCAGATCACCCGCTCGGTGCTGATCGAGGCGCTGCTGATCGGCACCGTCGCCTCGGCGGCCGGCCTGCTGGCGGGTGTCGGGATCGCGGTCGGTCTCAAGGCCGTGGTGAACGGCCCGATGGACGCCAACCTCCCCGACGGTCCGCTGGTGCTGGCCCCCGGCACCGTGCTGACCACGGTCGCGGTCGGCGTGGTCGTGACGGTGCTGGCGGCCTGGCTGCCCGCCCGCCGGGCGGCCCGGATCGCCCCGGTCGCCGCGATGAGCAGCGCCGAGCAGCCCGCCACCCCGAAGGGCCTGCTGGTGCGCAACGTTATCGGCGGGCTGATCACCGCCGTCGGCGTCGGCGGTCTGCTGGCGGGGGCGACCGGCAAGTCGACCGACCAGGTGGGCCTGGGTGCGGCGGCCCTGCTGATCGGCGTCTTCGTGCTGACCCCGCTGCTGTCGCGGCCGCTGATCGCCCTGTTCTCCCCGGTGCTGCAGAAGCTGTACGGCACCCCGGGCAAGCTGGCCCGGGAGAACGCGCTGCGCAACCCCCGCCGGACGGCGGCCACCGCCTCGGCGCTCACCATCGGCGTCACCCTGATCACCGCGCTCACCGTGGTCGGCGCCTCCGTCAACCACGCCGTGGACAAGGCGTCCGGGGTGGACGTCAAGGCCGACTACGTGGTCTCGATGGCCAACTACTCGATGCTCTCGCCCGAGGTGGGCGCCCAGATCGCCAAGGCGTCCGGGGTCACCGCCAGCAGCGGGGAGCGGATGGTCCCGGCCGAGGTCAACGGGGAGTCCACCTGGCTGACCGGCGTCGACGGGGCGTCCATCGCCGAGGTCGCCACCGTGAAGATCACCGAAGGCTCGGCCGACGCCCTGAAGCAGGGCAAGCTGCTGGTCAGCACGGGCTACGCCAAGGGGCAGCACGTCAGGACCGGCGACACCGTGGACGTGGTCTACGAGGACGGCGCCAAGGAGAAGCTGACCATCGGCGGGGTGGTGGAGTCCACCGGCACGCTGGCCGGCCTGATCGCCCCGGACTCGCTCATCGCCCCGCACGCCGAGGGCGCCGGGCTGGAGAAGGTCCTGGTCAAGGGCGCGCACGGCCCGGACGCCGAGCTGAAGCAGGCCATCAAGGACGCCACCGGCGGCAACCCGCTGATCTCGGTGAAGGGCGAGGCGGACCTGAAGGCCGAGTCCCGCCAGATGGTGACCGACGTGCTGAACATGATGTACGGCCTGCTGGGCATGTCCGTGGTGGTCGCGGTCCTGGGTGTGGTCAACACGATGGCGATGTCGGTCTTCGAGCGGCGCCGCGAGATCGGCATGCTGCGGGCGATCGGCCTGGACCGGCGCGGGGTCGGCCGGATGGTCCGGCTGGAGTCGCTGCTGATCGCGCTGTTCGGCGCGGCGGTCGGCATCGGGCTGGGCGTGGTGGTGGCCTGGGCCGGGAACCGGGCCGTGGCCGGGGACTTCAAGGAGCTGACCACGGTGGTGCCGCCGGCGCAGATCCTGCTGTTCCTGGTGCTGGCCGCGGCGATCGGCCTGCTGGCCGCCGCCTGGCCGTCCCGCCGGGCCGCCCGGCTGAACGTCCTGGACGCCATCAAGAGCGAGTAGCGGGCACGTCAGGAGCCCCGGCCGGTCCCTCCGCGGACCGGCCCCGGCGCCCGCACCGCCGGGCCGGCGGCCCCGCACCCCCCCCAAGCAA
>NZ_JBEZIR010000257.1:0-2886 GCF_040651175.1 Kitasatospora sp. NPDC048540 | reverse complement strand
CCCCGCCCCCGCCGGCGCCGCCCGGCCCCCCCCCCCGGGGGGGGGGGGGGGGCCGGGCGGCGGCGGGGCGGGCGGCCGGGCCCGCGCGGGTTCAGCGGGCGGAGGACTCGTGCACGAAGGCGACCAGCCGGCTCAGCGCGTCCGGGTCCATGCTCGGCATCACGCCGTGGCCGAGGTTGAAGATGTGGTGGCTGTCGCCGACCGCCTTGGCCGCGGCGTCCAGCACCTCGCGGGCCTTGGCCTCGACCACCGCGGTGGGGGCGTACAGGACGGCCGGGTCGAGGTTGCCCTGCAGGCCCTTGCCGGGGCCGACCCGCTCGGCGGCGACGTCCAGCGGCACCCGCCAGTCGACGCCCACGATGTCCGCGCCCGCCTCGCCCATCAGCCCGAGCAGCTCACCGGTGTTGACGCCGAAGTGGATCCGCGGCACGCCGTAGGGGGCGACCGCGTCGAACACCTTGGCGCTGGCCGGCAGCACCGAACGGCGGTAGTCCTCGGGGGCCAGCGCGCCGGCCCAGGAGTCGAAGAGCTGGACCGCGGAGGCGCCGGCCTCGATCTGGATCTTCAGGAAGGCGGAGGTGATGACGGCCAGCCGGTCGACCAACTCGGCCCACAGCTCGGGCGCGCCGTACATCATCGCCTTGGTGTTCTCGTAGCTCTTCGACGGGCCGCCCTCGACCAGGTAGCTGGCCAGCGTGAACGGCGCCCCGGCGAAGCCGATCAGCGGCGTGCCGCCCAGCTCGTCCACCAGCAGGCCGACGGCCTCGGTGATGTACGGCATGTCGTCGGGCTCCAGCGGGCGCAGCCGCTGCAGGTCGGCGGCGGTGCGGATCGGGTCGGCGATCACCGGGCCGACGCCGCCCTTGATCTCGACGTCGATGCCGACTGCCTTGAGCGGCACCACGATGTCGCTGAAGAAGATCGCCGCGTCCACCTTGTGCCGGCGCACCGGCTGCAGGGTGATCTCCTTGACCAGGTCGGGCCGCATGCAGGAGTCCAGCATCGGGATGCCCTCGCGCACCTTCAGGTACTCGGGCAGCGAGCGGCCGGCCTGCCGCATGAACCACACCGGGGTGTGCGGCACCGGCTCACCGCGGGCGGCCCGCAGGAAGGCGGAGTCGTACGCGGCGCCCCGGCGCGCGAGGGGCTGCTGACCGGTCTGGGCTGCGGGGGTGGCCGCGGAAGTCTCGCTCACGCTCCAAATCTTCGCACGCGCCCCGCGCGCGCCCGGCCCCGGGAAGTGGTGCTTTCGTCCAAGATGCGGCCGGGATGCCCCCCTGTGCGGCCGCTCCGGCACGCCGGACCTGCGAAAGGTGCTCGGAATGCGGCGCCGGGGCACCTAGTCTTCAGACCATGGCAGCGGTCGGCGGGCACCCCGCACACGGTGGAGGAACGGGCAAGGAGTCGGCGCCGATCGAGTTCCAGGACGCGGTCGAGGCGCTGGCCGGGGCCAGGTTGCGCCCCGAGCTCGTGCTCTCCGCCACGCCCGCGCCGCGCCGGCTGGCCCCGTTCGCGTACGCGATCGGCGCGACGGTCGAGGTGGACGGCGAGGAGCTGGCCGACGGCCGGCTGGTGCTGCTGCACGACCCGGCCGGCCAGGAGCCCTGGAACGGGGACTTCCGGGTGGTCACCATGGCCCGGGCCGAGCTGGAGCCGGAGATGGCCGGCGACCCGATGCTGTCCGAGGTCGGCTGGTCCTGGCTGATGGACGCACTGCAGGCGCACGGCGCCGGGTACACCGCGCCGGGCGGCACGGTGAGCCACTGCGCCTCGCAGTACTTCGGCGCGCTCGCCGACCGGCCCTCGTCCACCGAGATCGAACTGCGCGCCTCCTGGACCCCGTCCGACGGCCGGTTCGAACGGCACCTGGCCGCCTGGGGCGACCTGCTGTGCATCTGCGCCGGCCTGCCGCCGGCGGTGCCCGCGCCGCTCCCGGCAGCCGACGCCCCGTCACTCGGCGGAGTGGTGCCGATGCCCGCGCGCCGTCGCCCGCGCCCCCACTGAGGGACGTCACGCCGCGCTCACCGCAGCGCCACCCGCAGGACTGACGGAGTGTGACTTCCGTCGCGCTCTGTGTCAATTACCTGGTCAGACGTGACCATCGGGCTTCGAAATCGATCGAGTCTGTGCGATTTCCGGGCATGTCGTATCAATCATCTGCGCGAATTGTCCGTATTGTTACTCACTAGATCGTGATCATTCGCTAAAGCCGGGCACGCATGCTGCCGAAGGTGTCAGTGACCCTTTCCACACGCGGAACACTCCGACCGCCCCCTCGGGGTTCCGTCCGCCACTCCCCACAGGAGGCCTGGTGTCGGTCCTTCTCGAGCACCCCGCAAACGTGGTCGCGTACCGTCCGACGAAGCCCACCGCCATGGTGGTCATCGCCGACCCGCGCGTCCGAAACACCGTCACCCGCCACCTGTGGGCCCTGGGTGTGCGCGACGTCATCGAGGTCTCCTCGATCGCCGAGGCCCGTCCCCGGGTCACCACCCCCCGCGACATCTGCATCGCCGATGTCCACCTGCCCGACGGCTCCGGGCTGACCATCCTGGCCGAGACCCGCGCCGCGGGCTGGCCGAACGGTCTGGCGCTGTCCGCCGCCGACGACATCGGCGCGGTCCGCAGCGCGCTGGCCGGCGGCGTCAAGGGATACGTGGTCACCGGCACCCGCACCAACGTGGCGATGCCGGGCCGTCCCGGCATGCCGCTGGGCGCGGCCGGGATGGCCGGGCGGATGCGCCGTCCCGGTATGCCGGGCGTCCCCGGCGCGGCCGGAGCCCCGGGTGCGCCCGGCGGCACCATCTTCCCCCGCGGCGCGGTGTCCATCACCTTCGACGACTCCTACAGCGCGGTCTTCGACCTCGCCCGGCCGGTGATGAACAG
>NZ_JBEZIR010000256.1:1379-2912 GCF_040651175.1 Kitasatospora sp. NPDC048540 | reverse complement strand
CTGAGGACAAGCCCTCGGCCTATTAGTACCGGTCAACTCCACCCCTCACGAGGCTTCCATATCCGGCCTATCAACCCAGTCGTCTACTGGGAGCCTTACCCTCTCAAGGAGGTGGGAATACTCATCTCGAAGCAGGCTTCCCGCTTAGATGCTTTCAGCGGTTATCCCTCCCGAACGTAGCCAACCAGCCATGCCCTTGGCAGGACAACTGGCACACCAGAGGTTCGTCCGTCCCGGTCCTCTCGTACTAGGGACAGCCCTTCTCAATATTCCTACGCGCACAGCGGATAGGGACCGAACTGTCTCACGACGTTCTAAACCCAGCTCGCGTACCGCTTTAATGGGCGAACAGCCCAACCCTTGGGACCTACTCCAGCCCCAGGATGCGACGAGCCGACATCGAGGTGCCAAACCATCCCGTCGATATGGACTCTTGGGGAAGATCAGCCTGTTATCCCCGGGGTACCTTTTATCCGTTGAGCGACGGCGCTTCCACAAGCCACCGCCGGATCACTAGTCCCGACTTTCGTCCCTGCTCGACCCGTCAGTCTCACAGTCAAGCTCCCTTGTGCACTTACACTCAACACCTGATTGCCAACCAGGCTGAGGGAACCTTTGGGCGCCTCCGTTACTCTTTAGGAGGCAACCGCCCCAGTTAAACTACCCACCAGACACTGTCCCTGATCCGGATCACGGACCCAGGTTAGACATCCAGCACGACCAGAGTGGTATTTCAACGACGACTCCACAACAACTGGCGTTGCTGCTTCAAAGTCTCCCACCTATCCTACACAAGCCGAACCGAACACCAATATCAAGCTATAGTAAAGGTCCCGGGGTCTTTCCGTCCTGCTGCGCGAAACGAGCATCTTTACTCGTAATGCAATTTCACCGGGCCTATGGTTGAGACAGTCGAGAAGTCGTTACGCCATTCGTGCAGGTCGGAACTTACCCGACAAGGAATTTCGCTACCTTAGGATGGTTATAGTTACCACCGCCGTTTACTGGCGCTTAAGTTCTCAGCTTCGCCACACCGAAGTGTGACTAACCGGTCCCCTTAACGTTCCAGCACCGGGCAGGCGTCAGTCCGTATACATCGCCTTACGGCTTCGCACGGACCTGTGTTTTTAGTAAACAGTCGCTTCTCGCTGGTCTCTGCGGCCACCCCCAGCTCGGAGTGCAAGACTCGTCACCAGGAATGGCCCCCCTTCTCCCGAAGTTACGGGGGCATTTTGCCGAGTTCCTTAACCATAGTTCACCCGAACGCCTCGGTATTCTCTACCTGACCACCTGAGTCGGTTTGGGGTACGGGCCGCCATGAAACTCGCTAGAGGCTTTTCTCGACAGCATAGGATCATCCACTTCACCACAATCGGCTCGGCATCAGGTCTCAGCCTCAATGAGTGACGGATTTGCCTATCACTCGGCCTACACCCTTACCCCGGGACAACCACCGCCCGGGCTGGACTACCTTCCTGCGTCACCCCATCGCTCACCTACTACCCTGTTGGGTCAGCGGCTCCACCACGTCCC
>NZ_JBEZIR010000256.1:0-1281 GCF_040651175.1 Kitasatospora sp. NPDC048540 | reverse complement strand
CATTGTCCGAAGACTCCGGGCCGGCTTCACGGCTTTAGCATTCAGAGGTTCGACGTTGGCGCTTCAAAGCGGGTACGGGAATATCAACCCGTTGTCCATCGACTACGCCTGTCGGCCTCGCCTTAGGTCCCGACTTACCCTGGGCAGATCAGCTTGACCCAGGAACCCTTGGTCAATCGGCGCAAGAGTTTCCCACTCTTGTATCGCTACTCATGCCTGCATTCTCACTCGTGTACCGTCCACAACTGGATTCCTCCGCTGCTTCACCCGGCACACGACGCTCCCCTACCCATCCACACAGCCGTTGGGCCTATATGTGTGAATGACACGACTTCGGTGGTGTACTTGAGCCCCGCTACATTGTCGGCGCGGAATCACTTGACCAGTGAGCTATTACGCACTCTTTCAAGGGTGGCTGCTTCTAAGCCAACCTCCTGGTTGTCTCTGCGACTCCACATCCTTTCCCACTTAGCACACGCTTAGGGACCTTAGTCGGTGTTCTGGGCTGTTTCCCTCTCGACCATGGAGCTTATCCCCCACAGTCTCACTGCCGTGCTCTCACTTACCGGCATTCGGAGTTTGGCTAAGGTCAGTAACCCGGTGAGGCCCATCGCCTATCCAGTGCTCTACCTCCGGCAAGAAACACACGACGCTGCACCTAAATGCATTTCGGGGAGAACCAGCTATCACGGAGTTTGATTGGCCTTTCACCCCTAACCACAGGTCATCCCCCAGGTTTTCAACCCTGGTGGGTTCGGTCCTCCACACGGTCTTACCCGCGCTTCAACCTGCCCATGGCTAGATCACTCCGCTTCGGGTCTTGGGCATGCAACTCAAACGCCCTATTCGGACTCGCTTTCGCTACGGCTACCCCACACGGGTTAACCTCGCTACACACCGCAAACTCGCAGGCTCATTCTTCAAAAGGCACGCAGTCACGGCCCACCGAGCAAGCTCGGCGAACGACGCTCCCACGGCTTGTAGGCACACGGTTTCAGGTACTATTTCACTCCGCTCCCGCGGTACTTTTCACCATTCCCTCACGGTACTATCCGCTATCGGTCACCAGGGAATATTTAGGCTTAGCGGGTGGTCCCGCCAGATTCACACGGAATTTCTCGGGCTCCGTGCTACTTGGGAGAAGCTCAAGTGAGCCGTACAGGTTTCGTCTACGGGGGTCTTACCCTCTACGCCGGACCTTTCGCATGTCCTTCGACTACCCAAACGGTTTCTGACTCACCCAGCCGCCGGCAGACGACTGAAGAACTTTCCCACGACCCC
>NZ_JBEZIR010000255.1:0-3072 GCF_040651175.1 Kitasatospora sp. NPDC048540 | reverse complement strand
GCCGCGGTCGGGCCTGGCGGACCACGTGGGGGGGGTGGTGGGGCGGGGGGACGGCGCCCGCACCCTTTGGGGGGGGGGCGGGCGCCGGCGGCGGTTCAGCTCTTTGCGGCCTTCTTGACCAGGATCACCACGGCGGCGGCGACGCCGACCACCACCAGGACCTTGAGCAGCAGTGCGACCAGGGTGCCCACGACGCCGACCACGAACCAGATCAGGTTCCAGGCCAGCACCAGCACCAGGATCGGGACGACGATGTTGCGCACCCACGAGGGCAGCGACTTCCAGAGCTCGGCCATGTCTGTTCCTTCTCTCCCCTCGGGCTCGGCGCCGGTTCGTCCGCCGCTCTTCCCGGTTGCTTTCGGTACTTCGATCGTAGGCGGCGGCAACCGGTGAAACGAGGGCCGTCGCCCCCGAGAGAACCCGGAGATCACCCCGAGCCCGGGCCTCGGGGCAGTCCCCGAGCCCGGTCCCCGGGGCGGCCCCGGACCGTTGCCGTCACACCGGCCAGGTCTCGCCGCGCCAGGCGGCGTCCCAGAACATCCACTCGTACCGGGAGGTGGTCGAGAAGTGCTCGACCATGCGGCGGCGTTCGGCCGGGGAGATCTCCTCGCCGAGCCGGTCGGTGAGCGCGAGGACCCGCCGGACCACGGCCTGGAAGGCCTCGTCGCCGTAGGTGGAGATCCACTTGGCGTAGAGGGGCTCCGGGGAGGACCGCGCGAGCAGCCGCTCGCCGACGCGGGCGTAGATCCAGTAACAGGGCAGCACTGCGGCGACGGCTTCGGCGAAGGAGCCGCCGTAGACGGTAGCCAGCAGGTAGCTGGTGTAGGCGCGGGTGGTGGGCAGGACCGGTGCGGCGGCGGCCTGTTCGGCGCTCTCGCCGAAGGCGGTCAGGAACTCGGCGTGCATGCCCTGCTCGGCGGCGATGGCGCCGACGGCGTCGTCGGCGAACGCCTGGACGTCCTCCTCCGAGGGCGCCTTGGCGGCGCAGACGGCCAGCGCCCGGGCGTAGTCGCGCAGGTAGTGCGAGTCCTGGACGACGAAGTGCCGGAAGGCCTCGCGCGGCAGGGTGCCGTCGGTGAGGCCGGCGATGAAGGGGTGGTCGAGGATCTCCGCGTAGACCGGCTCGATGGCCGCCCAGAGCTCGTCGGTCAGTGCCACTGCTGTTGCTCCCTCCCCGACCCGGGCTGCGGTGGTGCCGCGCCACGGCCAGGTTCTGGCGGTCGGCGCGGCGGTGGCCGGGTGGCCGTCAGCGCCCTCTCAGCCCGCTGCGGCGGGCTCCCGCGGTGTCCTTCTCTGTCCGGCCGACCCTATCGGGCGGCCCGCCGCGGCCCGTCCGGGGCTGCGGCGGACCGTGGCACCCGGCGCTTCCCAGCGGCGCCGCGGCCTGCCACCATCCCGAGTCATGAAGAACTTCACGATCAAAACCCTGATCAACGCGGCGGCCATCTGGGTCGCCGCCTGGATCGTCGGCGGGATCACCCTGTCCGGGCACGACTGGTGGCACAAGGCGGTCACGGTGATCGCGGTCGCCCTGATCTTCGGTGTGGTGAACTTCCTGATCAAGCCGCTGGTGAAGCTGCTCTCGCTGCCGCTGTTCATCCTGACGTTGGGCCTGATCACCTTCGTGATCAATGCGTTGATGCTCTGGCTGACCTCGTGGGCCTCGGACAAGCTCGACCTGAGCTTCCACGTCGAGGGCTTCTGGGCGGCCCTGCTGGGCTCGCTGATCATCAGCATCGTCTCCTGGGGGCTCAACCTGGCCTTCGGCGACGACTGAGGCCGGGTGCGCTGCCGGTCAGCCGGTGTCCTGCCGGCCGGGCGCCGACAGGATGCCGGCGAGCTGCTCGTCCAGGTCGCCGGCGACCACCTCCGCACCGACCGGCACCAGGCGGTCGGTGCGGGCCAGGAAGGCGATCAGCGGCGCGGCGGGCGCGCGCAGCACCGCGTCGTGCCCGGGGGCGTGCAGCACCAGGCGGACCTCGGCGGGTCCGCTGCCCGCCGGGTGGACGTGGACGTCGCCCTCGCCGGCCGGACGCCTGATGCCCTCGACGAGCAGGTCGCGGCCGAACACCCAGCTGACCGGCCGGTCCCCGGGCAGGTGGAAGGTGAGGCGGACGGCGTAGGGATCGGCCGCGTCGTACTCCAGGTCGACCAGGATGCGGAGGGAGAGCCGGTCCGAGGCCACCAGGTGCATGACGGTGTGGTCCTGGACTGTGGTGCTGCTCATGCGCCGGTACCTCTCGTTCGGCCCGGCCCGCGCGGGCCGGGGGCTCGCCCCGGGGTGGGGTCTGCGGTTGGCTGTGGTGGCACGGCGTCCCGGCGGCGGCCGGCGGAACCCGATCCTCCCGATCGTGCACCTGTACGGGTTTCGGCCCCGCCCCGGCGCGGCAGAATCCCGCACAACGCCAGCCCTCCGGAGGTGGCCATGCCCGGCCCGGCCCGCCCAGTCGTCAAACGCACCGCCCGGGCGATCCTGCTGGAGCTGGATCCCGAGCGGCCGCACGCGCAGGCCGCCATCGTGCTGATCAAACGCACCCGCCCCGGCCGCCCGCCGTACTGGATCACCCCCGGCGGCGGGGTCGAGCCCACCGACCGCACGGTGGTGGACGCGCTGCACCGCGAGGTGGACGAGGAGCTCGGCGGCAAGGTCGAGGACGTGGTGCCCGCCTTCGTCGACACGGTGTCCCACTCCCATCACGAGGACGGCACCCTGGCCCACCCGCACGGGGTCAAGGTGCAGCACTTCTTCGTCTGCCGGCTGTCGGCCATGGACCCGTCGCTGCGCCACGGTCCCGAGGTGGACGAGCCGCGCGGCGAGTACGAGATCGTCCGGCTGCCGTTCACCCGCGAGGGCGTCACCGCGGTCAACGTGGTGCCGCCCAGCCTGCGCGCCTACCTCGCGGCCAACATCGAGGGAGTCCGCGCGCTGCTCGCCCCCGACCTGGGCTGACGCCCGGCCCGGTGGGCCGGCCTGCCGGCCGGGCGGGGGGGGGGGAGGCGCCGGCCCCGGGGCCCCCCCCCGCGGTGGGGCCCCCCCCCCCCCGCGCCCCCCCCCCGGGCCCCCGCCCCGGG
>NZ_JBEZIR010000254.1:0-3217 GCF_040651175.1 Kitasatospora sp. NPDC048540 | reverse complement strand
CTGCGGGAGCTGTTTCCGGATCTCGCCTCGCCGCACCGGGTCCTTGAACTGACCCTGGCGGTGGGTCTTCGGGGCAGCTGACGCGTACTTCGACCCTCGAAGTGGACGTCAGTGACCGGGGATGCCAACCGTCCCGTACTCACCCGCCACCGGGCATGGCTGGACGTCCTGGTCCGCGCCGGCGTCGCGTCGGCAGGAGCCGTCCAGCCAACGTGTGCGGCGGTGCTCTTCAGCGCCGCCGCATCCGTGTGACTGCTCAGCCGTGTTCTTGAGCCGCTTGTGAGGGCGCCGCCCCTTCCCGGGCACGCGCGCGTGAACCGCCGACGCCGACGGCGCCACCGCCACCTCGGACGCTGATCATCGCCTACCCGACCACGACCTGAAAAAGTTCCCGGCTCGCGGCAACCCTTTGCGGAGCCTGTGACCACAAGGAAGTAGATCCGGTCAGTTGTCCGGATCTGCCTTTCTCTCGTGCACAGTTCGCTAGGAGAACGTCTACCTATGAGCAACCCCACGAACGGCCGGGGACGCGGGCGTCACCGCCGTCGCCTGAGCGCCACCGCTCTGCTGCTCGGTGTGCCCGTCGCCCTCGTGTCGTACTTCGTGTTCGTACACGAGGACTCCCAGGCCGCGACGGTCGACGGCGGTGCCTACTACCGGCTGGTCTCGGTGCGCAGCGGCCAGGTGCTGGATGTCAACGCCTTCTCCACCGCCGACGGTACCCGGATCCAGCAGTGGACCGACCAGAACACCGCCAACCAGCAGTGGAAGCTGCGGTCCACCGGGGACGGCTACTACGAGCTGGTGAACCGCAACAGCGGCAAGGTGCTGGGCATAGCGGGCGACTCGACCGCCCAGGCGGCTCCCGCCGAGCAGCAGACGGACAGGTCCTCCGCCTCCCAGCAGTGGCGGATCGACGATGTGAGCGGTTCCGAGGCCGTCACCTTCACCTCCCGCAAGAGCGGTCAGGTCCTGGACGTCTCCGGCAGCTCCACGAACCAGGGCGTGCAGGTCATCCAGTGGCCCGGCAAGGGCAGCACCAACCAGCAGTGGAAGCTGGTGAGAACGGCCGACACCCAGGCGGCGGCTGGACCGTATGTGTGGCAGAACGCCCCGGTGGCGGGCGGCGGTTACGTCACCGGGCTGGTCTTCAACCAGCGGGAGAAGGGTCTGCTGTACGCGCGCACCGACATGGGCGGCGCCTACCGCTGGGACACCGGGGCCGAGCAGTGGATCCCGCTGACCGACTGGGTCGGCGGGAAGGACTGGAACCTTCTGGGCATCGAGTCGCTGGCCACCGATCCCGTCGACCCCGACCGGCTCTACCTCGCGGCGGGCACCTACACCAACGACTGGGCCGGTAACGGCGCGATCCTGCGCTCCACCGACCGCGGCCGCACCTTCCAGCGCACCGATCTGCCGTTCAAGCTGGGCGGCAACGAGGACGCCCGCGGGGCGGGCGAGCGGCTGGTGATCGATCCCGCGAACCACGACACCCTGCTGCTGGGCACCCGCAAGAACGGCCTGTGGCGCAGCACCGACCACGGTGTGACGTGGAATCAGGTCTCCTCGCTCCCCGTCAAGGACGGGGCGAGCAGCGGCGCGGGTATCTCCTTCGTGACGTACGGCCCGGCCGGCAGCAGGACTATCTACGTCGGCGTCGCCGACAGGTCCACCTCGCTGTACCGCTCCACCGACGGCGGCAACAGCTGGCAGGCCGTCTCCGGGCAGCCCACCGGCCAACTGCCGCAGCACGGCGTGCTCTCCGGTGACGGCTCGCTGTATCTGACGTACACCAACGCGCTCGGACCCAACGGCGTGACGGCGGGTTCAGTGTGGAAGTACACGCCGTTCGGCGGGGCGTGGAAGAACATCTCCCCCTCCCAGGGCAGCTACGGGTTCGCCGGTCTGGCCGTCGACCCGCAGACGCCGTCCACGGTGATGGTCACCACCCTGGACCGCTGGTGGCCCCAGGACGAGCTCTATCGCAGCACCGACGGCGGTGCGACCTGGACTGCCCAGGCCGAGAAGTCGGCGCGGGACGCCTCCGCCGCCCCGTACCTCGGTACCGGCATCGGGCACTGGATGACCGCCCTGAGCATCGACCCGTTTGACTCCGGGCACGTGCTGTACGGCACCGGCAACGGCATCTGGGCCAGCAAGGACGCCAACGCGACCGACAGCGGCGGCACCAGCCACTGGACCATCGGAGCCCGCGGGCTGGAGGAGACCGCGCTCTTTGACGCGATCGCCCCGCCCGGCGGCGCCACCCTCATCACCTCCATGGGCGACCAAGGCGGTTTCCTGTACGACGACCTGACCAAGGAGCCCTCCGGGCGGCTGACCAACCCGACGATCTACAACAGCACCAGCATCGACTTCGCCCAGTCCAACCCCTCGGTGATGGTGCGGGTCGGCCGTGGCGGCGAGCAGGACGGCGCCTACTCCACCGACGGCGGTCACAACTGGAACGGCTTCAAGGCGAAGCCGGTGGGCAGCGCCAACAGCGGCCACATCGCCATCGCGGCGGACGGTTCCAGCATCGTCTGGGCCGAGGCCGGTCAGGCCCCGTACCGCTCGACCGACAAGGGGGCGAGCTGGTCGAAGGTCAACGGTCTGGGCACCGACGCCGTAGTCGTTGCCGACCGGTCCTCGGCCAACACCTTCTACTCACTGGCAGGCGGCACGCTCTACGCCAGCACCGACGGCGGCGCGACCTTCACCGCCCGCGCCACCAACCTGCCCACCGGCAAGCTCAGCGCCGTCCCCGGCGTCGCCGCTGACCTGTGGATCGCCGGCGGCGGCAAGGGGCTGCTGCACTCCACCGACGGCGGCCGCACCTTCACCACGCTGACCACGGTGCAGTCCGCCTCCGCCGTCGGCTTCGGCAAGGCCGCACCGGGCGCCTCCTACCAGGCCCTGTACCTGATCGGTACCGTCAAGGGCGTCGCCGGAGTCTTCCGCTCCACCGACAAGGGCGCCACCTGGCTCCGCATCAACGACGACGCCCATCAGTGGGGCGCCATCGGCAGCGTCGGCATCATCACCGGCGACCCCGACACCTACGGTCGCGTCTACATCGGCACCAACGGACGCGGTCTCCAGTACGGCGACCCTTCCTGACCCCGCCACCGACCGAGCGGGGCCGCAGAGTCCGGCGACGTCTCGTTGCTCACCTTGGCCACCACACTCACCGCAGACCCCGGAGTCGGCGCCG
>NZ_JBEZIR010000253.1:0-3223 GCF_040651175.1 Kitasatospora sp. NPDC048540 | reverse complement strand
GCGAGCAGCAGGCCGGTGGTGGTGTAGGTGTAGTCGATGCCCTCCGCCGGGAGGCCGCCCATCGCGGGCAGTTCGGTGTAGGCGAGGTTGCCGAGAATCGGCGTGTACTCGTTGTGGGTGGTGTAGGTGCCCGCCAGCGCCCCCTCGGAGGCGGGGATGGTCACCTTGGTGTCGACGGGCCGGTACGAGCCGTCGATCGCGGTGACGGCCGTGGTGTAGGCGTCGCCGCCGGCTCCGCCCTTGTAGCGGGTGGAGGAGGAGGGCTGGCCCTTGGCCAGCGCGTCGTAGGTCCAGCCCGCGAGCTGGTTGGCCGGGGCGACGCTGTCCTTGTACATCCCGGTCTTGCGGCCGAGGATGTCGTAGGAGTACGCCAGCACGTTGCCCTTGGCGTCCCGGGTCGAGGCGACCGAGGAGTTGACGTCGTACGTCGTCGTCGACGTGCCCGTGTCCGGGTCCGTGGACGAGATCTGACGCCCGCGCAGGTCGTACCCGTACGACCAGGTGTTGCCCATGGCGTCCGTGCGCCTGTCCGGCTGCCCGGCTGCCGTGTACGTGTACGTGGTGACGTCCGCGTCGGACGGGTTGCCGGTCGCCGTGGCGGTGCGGTACTGCCACAGCTGGGTGGTACGGCCGCGGCTGTCGGTGACGGTGCTGGACGGGGCCCCGCCCTGCGGCGGCGTGGAGTCGGTGCGGTCCGCACCCGGGTAGGCGGTGGTGGACACCCACTGCTGCTGCCCGTACGACATGAACGCCGTCGACACCGCACGGCCCTGCCCGTCGAAGGTCACCCACTCCTGCGCCGGGACCTGCGAGTCCTGGGGGAGGAAGACGGTGCCGTTGGGGGCGGTGGTCGCCTCGAAGTACGGCGACGACGTCTTGATCGCCCAGCCGTGCGAGTCGTACACCGTGTCACTGATCAGCCGGCCCGTGCCGCCGGTCGCCGGGCTGGACTGGGTCTGCCGCAGCCGCGCCAGACCGTCGTACAGCTCCGTCTTTACCGCGTAGCTCTCGTCCTCGTTCAGCGCCTTGGAGGTGACCACCGACGGTCCGGTGACCCCGTTGACACTGTACGAGAACGTGGCGCTCGCGCTCAGGTTGGTCGCCCGGTCCGGGGACCAGACCGCGGTCAGGCGGCCCAGCGCGTCGTACTGCCGGGTGGTCGCCTTCCCGTTCGGGTCGGTGGCCACCAACTGGAGGCCGCGGCCCGGGTCGAGGGTCTGCGACGTCGCCCAGGAGGCGCCCATCGGACCGGTGACCGTGGTCCTCGTCGGCAGCGCACCCGCCGCCGGACTGAACGCCGTGGTGGTCGTGCCGCCGTCGGTGCCCTTGACGGTCGCCGGACGCCCGTAGGCGTCGAACGTGGCCGTGGTCAGCGTCGCGTAGTGCGCCTGGCCGTTGCCGTCGTAGCTGTCCAGCGTCTCGGTGCCGGTCGGGTCCGCCACCGCGCCGGCCTGCCCGAACGGCTTGCCGTCGTACAGCGTGCGGGTGTCCTTGACCGTGTTGCCCGCGTTCGCCGCCGTACCGCACCCGCCGATGACGGCCTTCTCCTCGGCCACCAGCTCCAGCATCATCGCATCGGAGCCGACCGCGTAACCGGTGGTGGTGCACACCTCCGGGGTGGCGGCGCTGCCGTCACCCTTGTCGTCCACCGTCACCACGCGGTTGGCGTTGGCGGGATCGGTGGTCGTCACGGTGGACACGCCCCGCCAGGAGCCGTCCGCGAGCCGGCCCCACTGGCTCACCGTGCTCACCGTGGAGTCGTAGCGCGACACCAGGTCCGGCATGCCGTTCTGCTGCTTGTGCGTACCGCGGGTGACCTCACCGGAGTTCACCGTCGCGGAGGCCTTGACGACCGAACCGCCCGCCTGGTCGAAGCCCTGGCTGCCGAGCAGGTTCCCGGTACGCCACTTCTCGTCCACCACGTTGACCGCCGCCGCACCCGGGTACGGGGTGTAGGAGACGGTGACGGCGCGCTTGGAGCCGTCCGCCTTCACGTCCCCGTTCATGCCCCGCAGGTAGGTGCTGACCTGCTGCGACTTCGGGCCCTCGCCCGCGTACCCGCTGCCCGCGGTGACGGTGACCGTCCGGTAGCCGCGGAAGTCGTCCCACGTCCGGGACTTCGCATCGGTGAACTCACCGTCGTTGCGGTGCCAGGCGGCGCCGCCACCGTAGGAGTAGTCCGTCGACTTGACCAGCGAACCCGTCACCGCGTCCTGCTCGGTCACCGACTTCACCAGGTACTTGTGGAACCAGTCACTCACCGGATCCGGCGAGGACTGGCCGGGCAGGTACCACTTGACCGGCATGCAGGCCATGGTGTTGCCGTCCTCGGAGGACGGCATGCGGCCGTTCACCCGGGAGCACTCGGTGTCCTGGTAGACCACGTTGATCTGGCCACCGGTCTCGGTGGTGATCTGCTGCATCCGCGGACGGTTGAACGCCGGCTGCGCCGGGGTCAGCCCGTCGACCCGGTTCGCCAGCTCGCGGGCGGTGAACTTCACCTCCGGCAGCGACTGCGCCGCCTGGCCGTTGGTCGCCGTCCGCAGGATCGACGACAGCCACAGCGACGGCTTGGTGCCGTCACCCGGGTCGGCGAAGGTGTGCTTCAGCTCGAAGGAGTCCACCGCGCGGTAGGCGCCGTCGACCAGCACCTGCGTGTCGATCTTCGCCAGCATCAGCGGGGACCAGAACGTCGGACCGTAGTTGGTGCAGGCGCCGCTGGAGGCACAGGCCTGGTCCAACGGCGAGTCGGGCCAGTTGTTCTGGTTGGCCTTGGTGCGCTGCGCGGTCGTGCACGTCACCGACCCCGAGGCGGTGCAGCGCTCGGTGGTGGTGAACAGCACCTTCGCGCCCGGCTTCAGCGAGCCGTTGGCCGCGACCTGCTCCGGCAGGCGCTGGCCGTAGCCGATCTCCGTGACCTCCGCGGAGCGGACGTACGCGGTGAGCGTGCCGGTGCCGTTGTTCTGGCCGCCGCCGCGGCTGTAGTAGTTCAGGTCCTGCTGGTAGCGGTAGGTGACCAGGTTCTGGTGCGGGTCCACGACGTAGTCGAGGTTCCACCGCCAGCCCTCCTGGCACCACGAACCCTTGCCCGTACCGGCGTTGTAGCAGTCGTCGCCGCTGTTCGGCGAGTACACCGGCGTGTACTCCACCGAGTTCGACGCAGAGTCACCGTGATTGCCGCCCGGCAGGTGGTTCAGGCCGAAGAAGTACTGGACACCGTCGG
>NZ_JBEZIR010000252.1:0-3345 GCF_040651175.1 Kitasatospora sp. NPDC048540 | reverse complement strand
GGCCGGGGAGCTGGGCCGGCCGGCTCAGCCCGCGGGCCGGCCCGTCAGCCGGGACAGGATCGCGTGGTCCAGCGCGGCGGCCGTGGCGGCCACGTGGTGGTGCCGGTCAGCGCCTGGCTCACCGGGCAGTTCTTCTTGGCGTCCTCGGCGGCGGCGGCGAAGCCGGCCTGGTCGAGGCCGGGTACCTCGCCGACCACGGTGAGGTGGATGCCGGTGATGCCCTCACCCGGCTGGAAGGTCACGTCGGCGGTGGTGGTCAGCTTGACGGGCGGCGTGCCCGCGCCGGCCAGGCCGTGCGACAGCGCCATCGAGAAGCAGGACGAGTGCGCGCCCGCGATCAGCTCCTCCGGGCTGGTCTTCCCGTTCGCCACCTCGGCGCGGGCCGGCCAGGAGACCGGGTACGCGCCGATGCCGGAGGAGTCGAACGTCACCAGGCCGGCGCCCTTGAGCAGGTCGCCTTCCCACTCGGTGTGCGCGGTACGGGTGGTTGCCACGATCGGGTACCTCCTGTTGGGGATCTGCCGGGTCGTCAGTTCCGGTGGTGCGGGGACCAGCCTACGGTGCGGGACCCGGCAGCCGGGGCCGCTCCGGGGCGAGCCGCGCGACCCGTCCGCCGGGCGTTCCACATGCCGGACGGCGGGCGGCAAAACCGCGGGCCGGGCAGGCCGCCCCTGTTAGATTGGCCGGGGCCCGGGCCCGGCCGTCCAAGGCGCGCCGGGGCCGTCCCGCACGCCAGCACCAGCCGCCACACCCGGAGCCACCCGATGACGGATCAGCCCACGCAGTCCCCGACCGCCACCCCGGAGAAGGTCGACGAGGCGGTCTGGGCCGAGCTGACCAGCCTGCGGCAGAGCATCGACAACGTCGACGCCGCCGTGGTGCACATGCTCGCCGAGCGGTTCAAGGCCACCCAGCGGGTCGGCCGGCTCAAGGCCGAGCACCGGCTGCCGGCCGCCGATCCGGCCCGGGAGCGCGAGCAGATCACCCGGCTGCGGGAGCTCGCGGCGGGCGCGCACCTCGACCCGGTGTTCGCGGAGAAGTTCCTGAACTTCATCATCGCCGAGGTCATCCGCCACCACGAGGCGATCGCCAGCGAGCCGCTGGCCGACTGACCGGCCGCCGCTCCGGCCGGCCGCCGCTCCGACCTGCTGCTGTCGGGGCGGGATAAGGGCGGGATTTCGCGGTGGGTGGCGATCGGAGTTAGCGTGCTGTGTTCCCTCCCTCTTCCCGCAGGCGGTCTGATCAGTGACCCGGCCCGTACCAGCAGCCGCTTCCCCGTCCCCGGCGCCCGGTCGGCGCCGCTGGCCGTGGTGGGTGGAGATCCCCGTCATGATCACCGTGGGCCTGCTGGTCGCGCTGCTCATCAAGACCTGCTTCTTCCAGGTCTTCTCCATCCCGTCCGGCTCGATGGAGAACACCCTGCAGGTGGGTGACCGGGTGGCGGTCAACAAGCTGGCCCCGCTGTTCGGCTGGCAGCCCGAGGACGGCGAGCCGGTGGTCTTCCGCGACCCGGGCGGCTGGCTGCCGCCGCAGAGCGGGGACGGCAACCCGGTCGCCGCCGCCGCCTCGTTCGTCGGCCTGCTGCCGCCGAAGGACGACAACTACCTGGTCAAGCGGGTGATCGCGACCGCCGGCCAGACCGTGGCGTGCAGCGGTACGACGCTCACGGTGAACGGCCGGGTGGTCGACGAGCCCTATCTGCACGCCGGTGACGACTCCTGCTCGGGCCTGGACTTCGGGCCGGTCACCGTCCCCCAGGGCCACGTCTGGGTGGAGGGCGACCACCGCAGCGACTCGGCCGACTCCCGCTACCACCGGGACAGCTCCTCGGGCGGCGCGGTGCCGGTGGCCGATGTGGTCGGCCCGGCCACGGCCGTGGTCTGGCCGCTCCCTCACCTCGACTGGTTCGGCTGGACCGGCCGCTGACCTGGACCGGCCGCTGACCTGGGCCGGGTCTGACAGTTCGCGTCGGATCAGCGCGCGGCGGTGGGCGCCCGGCTGGGCGTGCCGGTGAAGCGCCCTCGCGCTGGGTCGTACTCGGGCGATTCGCCGGTGCGTCCAGCCGGGGGCACCTCCCGGCCGAAGGCTGGGGGAGGATGCTCGGTGTCGCGCGCCCGGCGGGAATTGTCAGACACGGCCCGGGCCCGCGGCGGCACCGGCGGGCGCCTCGGCGGGCCGCGGACCGGCCGCCGCCGGGGACTCGGGGAGCGACACCGGCGGGTCCGGAACGGGCACCGGTGACTCCGGCACCGGCGCCGGGTCCGCCGCGGGCTTGCTGGTCTGGGCCGCGAAGGCGCCCGCGAGCACCAGGGCGCCGCCCGCCAGCTGCGGCAGCCCGAGGTGCTCGCCGAGCAGGACCCAGGCCAGCACGGTGGCCACCACGGCCTCCAGGTTGGCCACCACCCCGGCCACCGGGGGTGACAGGTGCTGCACCGCCACCACGCCGGTCAGGTACGCCAGCACGGTGGCGACCAGCACCATCCAGGCGGCCGGCAGCAGGGCGGGCAGCCGGTGGCCGTTCATCGTGACCTGCCCGGTGAGCAGGCCCCAGTCGGCCTCCCAGGGCCGGGTGAGGACGGTCAGCACCACCGCGCCGATCAGCAGCCCGAAGGCGCTGACGGCGATCGGGTCGATCGGGCGCTCGCCCTGCCGCCCGGCGTCGGCCAGCACGAAGTAGCCGACCTGGCAGCAGGCGGCGCCCAGCGCGAACAGCACGCCGAGCGCGTCGAAGCTCAGCCCGTTCCAGACCTCGACCACGCAGGCCAGACCGCCCACCGCGACGGCGGCCCCGACCGCGGCGCCCCGGGAGACCGGCCGGCGCTGGACGAACTTCACGTACCCGAGCAGCAGCGGCGGCCCGAGGTACTCGATGAGCAGCGCGACGCCGACCGGTATCCGGGCGATCGAGGCGAAGTAGCAGGCCTGCACACCGGCGACGGCGAGCAGCCCGAAGCCGGTCAGCACCCCCGGCCGCTGCCGCAGCGCCGAGCGGTGCCGCCAGGCCAGCGGCAGCAGGACCAGTGCCGCGCCGGCCACCCGCAGCCACACCACGTGCAGCGGTGACAGGCCCGCCTCGATCAGGGGTTTGGCGGCCGTTCCGGAGCCGCCGAAGGCGAAGGCGGAGACGAGCGCGAGGGTGAGGCCGAGGGAGCGGGCGGAGCGGCGGGGCGAGGGTGTCGAGCTGTGCACCTGCGCATTGTGCCAGTCGGCATACGGTCTACGTAAGGTGCAATCTCGTGATTTGGTACTGCCGCCCGGAGCGCTTCCTGCAGCTGTGCGCGCAGGACAACATGACGGTCGCCATGCCGACCACCCCGGCGAACTACTTCCACCTCCTGCGGTGGC
>NZ_JBEZIR010000251.1:0-3381 GCF_040651175.1 Kitasatospora sp. NPDC048540 | reverse complement strand
CCCCGCCCCACCGCCCCCCGCCCCACCGCCCTGCGCCCGGCTGCGCCGCGCGCAGGCCCTGCTGTCCGGTGCGCGCCGTTCGCGCCCCCGGGTGCGGGGCGGGTTGACCTGTTCACGGCCCTGTACGACCTGTCATGGTGCATGATCGCTGCGTGAGTTCGTGGTGGGTGGGGCGCAGGGACGGTCTGCTGGCGGAACTGGCGGGCCTGCTGGTGGTGTTCGGCGCGGACCCGGTGGAGGACCCGGGCGTCGGTGAGCTCGGCGATGCTGCGGCCGCGCTGGCGGGGGAGTACCGGACCAGCGGCCGGGGTGAGGGGGTCCGCGAGGCGGGCGCGCTCCTCGATCAGGCTGCCGCCGAGCTCCGGGCGGCGGACCGGTTCCGGGGCACGCTGCTGCCGGTGGTGGTCCGTCATCTGCGCCGCGCAGCGGCGTTCCTCGCCTCGGCCTGTGCCCGGCTGGGATCGGCGGCGGGCGCGGTGGCCGACGGGCCGGCCCGGGCCGCAGCCGCCTGGTAGCCCGCCCCACAGGCGCCAGCCACGCACTCGTCGGCCACGCACTCGTCGGCCGCGCACTCGTCGGCCACGCACTCGTCGGGCCGCGCCGTGCGAACACACCGGCCCCGCCGCTGCGCCCCGATCCTGCCCGGGGCGGTATCAGCCTGGAGCCGTGCCCCTGTCGGGTCGTACCCGGTCCCGGCGGCTCCGGTGGGCGTGTACGGACGGGGTGGCCGCCGTGCAAGCGGCTCGCGGGGGCCGCCAATCTCGCGCGATGATGGGACGGTGCCCGCACCGAGCCCGGATCGGTGGATCGTCCTGAAGCCTCCGCCCCTCGTTGCCGGGCGCCGGTGCCGGGCGGGCCCGGTGGCGGGGTGTGCGCGAGGGCCGGGTGGGGGGCGCCGTCCGTGGGCGGTGACGTCCCGCCGATGTGGCCGGAGGGCTGTCGTGCGGGAGCGGTGCCAGGGGCTAGTTGTAGATGTAGAGCCAGTACACGTCTTTCCCGGCAGGCGGGAGGTAGCCGTAGCGGCACTGGTACGGAAAGCCTTCACGCTCGTACTGCTGGCCGGCGTCCACGCAGTCCTTCTTGTACAGGTACCAGTTTCCGGTGATGTGCCATGACCCTGCGGTGCTCGTCGCAGGGGTGATTCGCGGACGCTCCTGGGCGCCTGCAGGGGTCGCTGTGACGGCGGCGAGGGCGGCGAGGGCGATGGCGGCGAGCACGGTACGGGCGGACGGCTTCAGGGACACGTGGATCTCCGATCGGTGAGCTGTGAAAGGGCATACGGATGCCCGGTGAGGTTGCTGCGGGGCTGAGCCGCGCAGCGGAGCCGGCCCGGACGGGCCGGGCGTTGCGTGCCGCATCGGATGCTTCGTTGGTGGTGGTCGCGGCCGACTGATGCAGCGTCAGAATGTTTGCTGCGCGGGTGTCATCCATGGTCGGCGCGCAGTCACCGGAACGGCCCCCGCGCGGCGGCCGGTTGGGCGGAACTTGCTCCCATGGCACGCGCATCGGCGGATTCCGTACCGAGCTCCACGGATCAGCGGCTGGTGGCCGCGCTGCAGTGCGACGGTCGCGTCACGGCGGAGCGGGCCGCCCAGGTGCTGGGGACCAGCGCTGCGACCGTGCGCCGGCGCCTGCAGGCGCTCGGCGACGACGGCACCGTGCGGGTGGTGATCTCACCGGTCGCGCGGCCTCGGGGCGGCGGGGCGTCCGGGGCCCGACCGTGTGCCTGCCGCCGGACGGGCGTTGGGGTGCAGGGATGGTCTGCTGGCGGGGCTGGCGGGGCTGCTGGTGGTGTTCGGCGCGGACCCGGTGGATGACCCGGGTGTGGGTGAGCTCGCCGACATCGCGGCCGTGCTGGCGGGGGAGGACCGGGCGAGCACCCCCGGTGAGGGGATCCGCGAGGCGGGCGCGCTCCTCGATCAGGATGCCGCGGAGCTCCGGGCGGCGGACCGGTTCCGGGGCACGCTGCTGCCGGTGGTGGCCCCTCACCTGCGCCGCGCGCGGGGCGGGCTGTGCCGCCGTCCCCGGGCCTGTTGTGCCCTGGCTGGTGCTGCGGCGCCGTCCGGGGCCGTTCGGCGTTCCGCTGTGCCGCTGTCCCGGCCTGCTGGGCACCGCCGGGCGGTCGTCCGGGCCGGCCCGCTAATCCTTAACGATCAGGCCCACCAGGATCAGCACCCCGGAGACGGCGGCGCCGATCCGCTGGCGGCGGCTCCAGTTGTCCCAACCGCGCACGCCTTTCGAGGCGACGAGCAGACCCACCGCGCCCGACAGGAACACCAAGAAACCGATCAGATGCCTCATTGCACTCCCCTCCCCGCGGCTGCCGGATCTGTGACCGGTGTCGACTCCGACAGCCCCGCGGCGCAGCGTACCGCCCCGCCCGCCCGCCCCTCCCGGCCGGCGGCGGCCCGCCGGCCGTGCCGGACCGGGCTCGGCGCGCTGCAGTAGCCCCGCGGGCCAGGTACTGGGCGGCTGCCGTCCCCGTCCCCGCCTCGCTGCGCCGCCGTCCAGGCCGTGCCCGCCGCTGCGCCCCGGCGCCGGACGGCTGGGGGGCCGTCAGGCCGCCCCGGGGGCTGTTCTGGCGGTGGGTGGGGTGCTGTCGCGTTGCCCTGTCGCGGGGTGTGGGCGGCGTGTTGGGGCCGGTGTGCGGGCCTGCCCCCGTCGGGCCGCGCACCGCCCGCCGTCCCTCGGAGGATCCCGGAGTGCTGTGACCACGCACCCGATAGCCCGACCGCAGGCCACCGTCCGGTCGGCGGGTGCCCGGCACACGGCCGCCGCTGCCCGGACCGCGACCGTCGCCACCCGGAACCGGCCACAGGCCCAGGCCCAGGCCCAGGCCCAGGATCGGGATCGGGATCGGGCCGCGGCCGTCGGGGACTGTGTGCGGGTGCTGCTGCCGTACGAGCCGTCCTCCGCCGCCGCGGCCCGCCGCCTGGTGCGCAGCACGCTGCGCGCCTGGGACCTTCACGACCTCGTCGAGGCGGGGGAGCCGGTCGTCAGCGAGCTGGTGGGCAACGCGGTGAAGACCGGGTGCCGGCGGCGGATGCTGGTGAGCGTGGAGCGGATCACCGGCGGCCGGGTGCGGATCAGCGTCTGTGACGGGTCCCGCACGATGCCGTGCCGGATCGACGCCGGACCGGACGCCGAGAGCGGCCGCGGCATGGCGCTGGTCCACCACCTCACGGCGGCCAGTGGGGCGTCACCCCGGAACCTCTCGGGAAGACCGTCCATCCGGACCTGCGGATCCGCCCATCCCACCCGGCACGACCCCGGGGCCCGCCCGGCAGCGCCGGACCTCGCCCGCGGGGCGGCCCGCCGGCGGCCCGAGTTTCGTACCGGGGCGCTTCAACCGAAGCGTCTCGCAGCGCCCGGCCGCGCCCC
>NZ_JBEZIR010000250.1:0-3503 GCF_040651175.1 Kitasatospora sp. NPDC048540 | reverse complement strand
GGGCGTGAGCGGGTGCTGTGCGCGCTGTTCGGCGAGGTGCTGGGCGTCGAGGGTGTCACCATCGACGACAACTTCTTCGCGCTGGGCGGCCACTCCCTGCTGGTCACCCGCCTGGTCAGCCGCATCCGCACCGAACTCGGCGTGGAGCTGCCGATCCGGGCGCTGTTCGAGACCGGTACGGTCGCGGGCCTGGCGGCCGGGCTGGCCGGTGCCGAAGGGGCGAGGGCCGCCCTGGTCCGCGCCGAGCGCCCCGAGGTGGTGCCGCTGTCGTTCGCGCAGCAGCGGCTCTGGTTCCTGAACCGCTTCGAGGATGCCGGTCCCACCTACAACATCCCCGTCGCCCTGCGACTCTCCGGCCCCCTCGACATCGCTGCTCTACGCGCCGCTCTGCGGGACGTGGCCGGCCGGCACGAGAGCCTGCGGACGGTCTTCCCCGAGCTGGACGGCGTGCCGTACCAGCGGGTGGTGCAGCTCGCCGAGGTCGGTGAGCTGCTGGAGGTGGTCCGCGGCGCCGAGGGGATCGCCGGAGCCGCGGCCCGCCCGTTCGATGTCACCACCGATCTGCCGTTGCGGGCCTTGCTGTTCGAGACCGGCGCCGAGGAGTCGGTACTGCTGATCGTGCTGCACCACATCGCGGCCGACGGCTGGTCGATGGCGCCGCTGGCCGCCGACCTCCGGACCGCGTACACCGCCCGGACCGCGGGATCCGCGCCGGGCTGGGCCGAACTGCCGGTCCAGTACGCGGACTACACCCTCTGGCAGCGTCGCCTGCTCGGCGAGGAGTCCGACCCGCAGAGCCTGATCTCGGCGCAGCTCGACTTCTGGCGGGCCACCCTCGCGGGCTCGCCCGAGCTGCTGGAGCTCCCGACCGACCGGGTGCGCCCGGCGGAGGCCGGGCGGCAGGGCGGGGTGGTGGAGTTCCGGCTCGACCCCGACCTGGGCTCCCGCCTCGGTGACCTGGCCCGGGAGTGCGGGGCGACGGCGTTCATGGTGGTGCAGGCGGCGGTGGCCGGGCTGCTGTCGCGCCTGGGTGCCGGGACGGACATCCCGTTCGGCACGCCGGTCGCGGGCCGCACCGATGCCGCGCTGGACGAGCTGGTCGGGTTCTTCGTGAACACGCTGGTGCTGCGCACGGATGTGTCGGGTGACCCGACGTTCCGTGAGCTGGTTGGCCGGGTGCGGGATGCGGATCTGGCGGCGTTCGCGCACCAGGACGTGCCGTTCGAGCGGCTGGTGGAGGTGCTGAACCCCGCTCGCTCGATGGCCTGGCACCCGCTGTTCCAGGTGATGCTCACCTTCGCCGAGGCGGCGGCCGGTGCGGTCGGCCTCGACCTGCCCGGTATCGAGGCCGAGCCCGTCGCCGGGGCCGGCGAGGGCGCCAAGTTCGACCTCGCGTTCAGCTTCGCCGACGAGGGCGCGGCCGGGTTCGCCGGCAGCGTGGTGTACGCGGCCGAGCTGTTCGACCACCGGACGGTGGAGGCGATGGTGGCGCGCCTGGTCCTGCTGCTCGAAGCGGTGCTGGCGGAGCCCGGTCTCCGGCTGCCCGAGGTCGACCTCCTCACCGCCGAGGAGCGCCGGGACCTGCTGACCGTGCGCAACGACACCGCGCTGGAGGTGCCCGCCGGGACCGTGCCGGAGCTCTTCGAGGCGCAGGTCCGGCGGACGCCGGCGGCGGTCGCGGTGGTGTCCGCGGGCGTCGAGCTGAGCTACGCGGAGCTGGACGCCCGGGCGAACCGGCTGGCCCGGCTGCTGGCCGGCCACGGCGTCGGCCCGGAGACCCTGGTCGCCCTGTCCCTGCCGCGCTCGGCGGACATGATGGTGGCGGTCCTGGCGGTGCTGAAGTCGGGCGCCGCGTACCTGCCCGTCGACCCCGGCTACCCGGCCGACCGGATCGCGTACATGCTGTCCGACGCCGCACCGGTGCTGGCCGTGGCGGTCCGGGCGACCGAGGCCGTGGTCGCGGACGGCGGGGTGCCGCTGGTGGTGCTGGACGACCCGGCCACGGCGGCGCTGATCGCCGCGGCCCCGGACACGGCGCCCACCCGGGCGGCCGAGCTGCGGCCAGAGCACCCGGCGTACGCGATCTACACCTCGGGTTCGACGGGCCGGCCCAAGGGCGTGGTGGTCGAGCACCGCAACGTCGCCGCCCTGGCGGCCTGGGCGGTCGCCGAGATCGGCCCGGAGCGGCTGTCGCACGTGCTGGCCTCGACCTCGCTCAACTTCGACGTGTCGGTGTTCGAGATGTTCGGCCCGCTGCTGAGCGGCGGCCGGATCGAGATCGTCCGCGACCTGCTGGCCCTGCTGGAGGGCGACGGCACCCGCTGGCGCGGCAGCCTGGTGAGCGGTGTGCCGTCCGCGCTGGCCAACCTGGTCGCGCAGGGCGGCCTGGAGCTGGACGCCCGGATGGTGGTGCTCGCGGGCGAGGGGCTGCCCGCACACACCCTGAACGCGATCCGGGCCGCCGCGCCCGGCGCCACGGTCGCCAACATCTACGGGCCGACCGAGACCACGGTGTACGCGACGGCCTGGTACACCGACCGGGAGGCCGCCTCGGCGCCCCCGATCGGCCGGCCGATCGGCAACACCCGGGTGTACGTGCTCGACCGGGGCCTGCGCCCGGTGCCGTCGGGCGTGCCGGGCGAGCTGTTCATCGCGGGTGCCGGCGTCGCCCGCGGCTACCTGAACCGGCCCGGCCTGACCGCGGACCGCTTCCTGCCGGACCCGTTCGGCGCGCCCGGCTCCCGGATGTACCGGACCGGCGACGTGGTCCGCTGGACCCCGGACGGGCAGATCGACTACCTCGGGCGCTCGGACAGCCAGGTCAAGGTCCGTGGCTTCCGGATCGAGCTCGGCGAGATCGAGGCCGTGCTCACCGCCGACGAGGCCGTCTCCCAGGCCGCCGTGCTGGTCCGCGAGGACCTGCCCGGCGACCGGCGCCTGGTGGCGTACCTGGTCCCGGCGGCCGGGGCGGACGTCGACCACGCCGCGCTGCGGGCCCGGGCGGCGGCCGCGCTGCCGGAGTACATGGTGCCGTCGGCGTTCGTGCCGCTGGCCGCCCTGCCGCTGAACCCCAACGGCAAGCTGGACCGCCGTGCTCTTCCCGCCCCCGACCTCGGCGCACTGTCGGCCGGCCGTACGGCGCGCACCGACCGCGAGCGGGCGGTGTGTGCGCTGTTCGCGGAGGTGCTGGGGCTGGAGAGCGTCGGGATCGACGACAACTTCTTCGCGCTGGGCGGTCACTCGCTGCTGGTCACCAAGCTGGTCAGCCGGATCCGCACCGACCTCGGGGTCGAGGTCCCGATCCGGGTGCTGTTCGACGCGCCCACGGTCGCCGCGCTGGCGGAACGGCTCGACGGATCCGACGGTGCCCGCCGCGGCCTGCACCGGCGGGAACGGCCGCAGACCGTCCCGTTGTCGTTCGCGCAGCAGCGGTTGTGGTTCCTGAACCGGTTCGAGGGGGCGGGGTCGACCTACAACATTCCGGTGGGGTTGCGGCTTTCGGG
>NZ_JBEZIR010000249.1:0-3623 GCF_040651175.1 Kitasatospora sp. NPDC048540 | reverse complement strand
ACTTCACCGTGGCGGAGGGCGCCGGCGCCCACTGCCACCCCGGCGCCATGCGCCTCGCCCTGGCCCGCATCTTCGACTGGCTCGACGACACCCTCGCCACCACCGGCGCCTGACGCCCGCCCCGCCAGGCACCGCGCCGCACACCCCCATTCGACACCGCTCCCAGGGACCTGCCATGACCCCCACCGCCGTCCGCACCGACATCCGCACCGCCCTCACCGACCTGCTCCTCACCCCGGGCCTGGACCTGGAGGAGGCCGCCGAGCGTCACTTCGCCCCCGACTACCGCCAGCGCACCGACGGCGCCTGGGCCGACCGCACCGAGTTCCTCGACCACATCGCCCACCTGCGCACCGTCCTGGCCGGCGGCTCGGTCCAGGTCCACGAGGAACTCACCGACGGCACCCTCTACGCCGACCGCCACACCATGGAGGCCGACAAGATCGACGGCTCCACCGTCCGCATGGAGGCCTACCTGTTCGCCGAGTTCGCCGCCGACGGCCGCTTCCGCCGCATCGAGGAGACCACCCTCATGCTCGAAGGCGCCGACAGCGACCGTGACCTCGGCAGCGCCCGCTGAACCACGCCCCGCCGATACCCGGTGCCGATCTGTGCGGGTCGCCGTGGTCCGCGCCCCTGTGAGGCCGGGACGTCATCGGTGTGAAGCTGCGCGGGGCCTGGCCGAGCGCGACGGGCAACCGCTCAAGGCTGCGGCCGCCCGAGCGACCGGGCCGCGATGAGGTGGCGGTCCGGGCGGCTCCCGCCGGTCTGGCAGAGATCCGCCATTGGCATGTTCCCGCCATGACCGCCGGCTGTCGACGATCCGTCACCTTCGCTACCGTTCTGCCGCTGGGCGGCCACCGCCGTCCCGCGCCCCCACGGCTGTGGCAACCCCCGGCCACACTGCGCCCGTTCACCCTGATCCGGTGACGCCCGGGAGCAGGTGACCTGCCGCGGTCCGCTCTGCACGTGCGCGAGTTTCCCGTTCCCGGGCCGGCACCGATCCAGGGCGACTCATGACGCCGTTCCTGCGTGCCGTCCCCCATCGCCCAGGGAGGGCCGCCAGTTGCACACCCATGTCAGAAAGCCCAGGCGCCGCGGCGCAGTCCGCTCCGGCACAGCGGTGCTCGCCGCCGCCGGGCTCGTGATCGCAGGTCTGACCGCCGCCGGGACGGCGGCCGTGGCGGCGCCGACGCCGACGCCGCCCGCGCCCGAGTCCTCCCAGCAGTCGGCCGCCACCAGCGCCGACGCACTGGTGGCCAGCCGTCCGGCCTTCCTGCTCGCCGGCCCGCAGGAGCAGTTCGTCCGAGGTCAGGTCGCTTCCTCGAACGGGTCGCAGTACGTGCCCTACGAGCGCACGTACTCGGGCGTGCCGGTGGTCGGCGGCGACTTCGTCGTGGTGACCGACAGCGCCGGGCACGTCACGTACAACTCGGTCGCCCAGCAGCACGCGATCGGCACGCTGTCGACCAGCCCGAGCCTGAGCTCCGCCCAAGCCGAGAAGGTGGCGTCGGCGCAGCTGAAGTCGGTGTCCCAGGTCGAGGGCACCCGGCTGGTGGTGTACGCGCTGGGCGACGCTCCGGCCGCCCTGGCTTGGGAGTCCACGGTCAACGGCAACGGCGACGACGGCTACAGCAGGCTGAGCGTGGACGTCGACGCGCGCACCGGCGCCGTACTGCACACCCAGGAGCACGTGCTGCACGGCAGCGGCACCGGCGCCTGGAACGGCCCCGCGCCGCTCACCATCAACACCACGTCCTCCGGTGGCAAGTTCACGATGAGCCCCACCAACATCACGAACATGCCGTGCCAGGACGCCGCGAACAACACGACGTTCAGCAAGACCACCGACACCTGGGGCAACGGCGACGCCACCAGCAAGGAGACCGGCTGCGTCGACGCCGAGTACGTGGCGCAGGGCGAGTTCCGGATGCTCGCGCAGTGGCTGGGCCGCAACGGCATGGACGGCAGCGGCGGGGCCTGGCCGATCCGGGTCGGCCTGGCCGACGTCAACGCCTACTACGACGGCTCGCAGGTCCAGGTCGGGCACAACAACGCCAACCAGTGGATCAGCGCGGTCGACGTCCTCGCCCACGAGATGGGCCACGGCATCGACGACCACACCCCCGGCGGCATCTCCGGCAGCGGCACCCAGGAGTTCATCGCCGACGTGTACGGCGCGTCGACCGAGGCCTTCATGAACGAGCCCGCGCCGTACGCCGTACCGGACTTCCTGGTCGGCAACCAGGTCAACCTGGTGGGCACCGGCCCGATCCGCAACATGTACAACCCGTCGCTGATCAAGAGCAACCCGAACTGCTACTCCAGCAGCATCCCGAGCACCGAGGTGCACGCCGCGGCCGGCCCCGGCAACCACTGGTTCTACCTGCTCGCACAGGGCTCCAACCCGCCCGGCGGCCCGACCAGCCCCACCTGCAACGGCTCCACCGTGACCGGCGGCGTCGGCGTGCAGAACGCCCTCAAGATCGTGTACAACGCCCAGCTCATGAAGACCACCGCCAGCTCGTACCTGAAGTACCGCACCTGGACGCTGCAGGCGGCCAAGAACCTCGATCCGTCCTGCGGCCAGTTCAACACCGTGAAGGCCGCCTGGGACGCCGTCAGCGTCCCCGCCCAGTCCGGCGACCCGACCTGCGCGGCCACCGGCAACGACTTCTCGATGGCGGTCTCGCCGGCCTCCGGTTCGGTCAACCCGGGCAGCTCGCTGACCGCCACCGTCGCCACCACGCTCACCAACGGCTCGGCGCAGACGGTGAACCTGTCCGCGTCCGGCCTGCCCGCCGGCGCCACCGCGTCGTTCAGCCCGGCCTCCGTCTCCACCGGCGGCACCTCCCAGCTGACCGTCAACACGGCCGCCTCGACGCCGCCCGGCACCTACCCGGTCACCATCACCGGCGCCGGCACGTCGACCACCCACACGGCCACCTTCTCGCTGACCGTCAACGGCACCGGCGTCTGCACCCCGGCGCAACTGCTCGGCAACGCGGGCTTCGAGACCGGCTCCGCCGCGCCCTGGACCACCACCAGCGGAGTGGTCGACAACTCCGCCTCCCAGGCGGCGCACGGCGGATCGTGGAAGGCCTGGCTGAACGGCTACGGCTCCGCCCACACCGACAGCGCCTCGCAGACCGTCACCATCCCGACCGGCTGCCGGGCGACGCTGAGCTACTGGCTGCACATCGACACCGCAGAGACCACCACCACGACCCAGTACGACAAGCTGACCGTCAGCGCCAACGGCACCACGGTCGCCTCGTACAGCAACCTCGACAAGAACACCGGCTACGCCCAGAAGTCGGTCGACCTGTCGTCCTACGCGGGCCAGAGCGTCACGCTGAAGTTCAACGGCGTGGAGGACTCCTCCCTCCAGACCAGCTTCGTGATCGACGACACCGCCATCCAGACCGGCTGAACCTGAACGGGTGAACCACGAGGGCCTGGCTGCCGCGGCCGCCAGGACCTCGTCCGGGTCTGTCCAGCGACGTGGTGTATCTCGTGTTGTCTGAGTTAGAAGTCATCTCATTTGGCGAGGTTGGGTAAACTGCGGGCGTGATGATCGTGGAGCGCCTGGTGCCGGACGAGCTGTGGGAGCTGTTCCAGTT
>NZ_JBEZIR010000248.1:0-3685 GCF_040651175.1 Kitasatospora sp. NPDC048540 | reverse complement strand
ACCACGCGCACCCACTGGCCGGGCGGGGTGCGCTCGGCCTGGTCCCGGAGCATGGCGAGTGCCTGACGCAGCGTCGGGACGCCGTCCCAGCGCAGTTCCAGGACGTAGTTGAGGCCGCCGCGGATGACGTGCAGGTGCGCGTCGTTGAGGCCGGGGACGGCGCGGCGGCCGAGCGCGTCGACGACCCGGGTGTCGGGGCCGACCAGCGGGACGACGTCCGCGTCGTCACCGACGGCGGTGATCAGTCCGTTCCGGACGGCCAGGGCGCTCGCCCGGGGGCGGCGCGGATCGCCGGTGTACACCTTGGCATTGCGGATGACCAGGTCGGCTGGCTGGTCCGGAGCGCCGGGGCGGATCCCGGCAACGGGCATGCTGGACAACGGAGTTCACCTTCGGAACGGCGGCGGCTGTCGGGTGGGCGCGGGCGATTCGGACGCTCCGCCCGTGGGACCACCCGGGCGAACCTAGGCGGCCGCCGGTGTCCCGAGTGCCTTCACAGCGCATCGACGGTTGCCCCGCAGCGCACGGCGGACGCGGCTGACCTGCGGTTCGCCGTCGGTGCAGTGTCGGAACAGTCCCGGGCACGGAGCGAGCAGCCAGGCCCGGCGGTGCGAACTAGCGTCATGAACGTGCCGCCCCGCTGACCGGCGGGCGTCGGATGTTTTGCCAACTCCCCTCTCCAGCACGGAAAGAGAAGAACCATGGTCGACCTCTCCACGGTCCACGCCGCTCCGAGCCCGGACCTGCTCACCCCGGACAACGCGATGATGCTGTTCGTCGACCACCAGCCGCAGATGTTCTTCGGCACCGGCAGCGGCGACCGCACCTCGATCATCAACTCGACCGTCGGCCTGGCGAAGGCCGCGAAGATCTTCGACGTGCCGGTGGTGCTCTCCACCGTCGCGGCCGAGTCGTTCTCCGGCCCGATCCTCCCGCAGCTGCGGGCGGTCTTCCCGGAGCAGGAGGTGGTCGACCGGACCAGCATGAACGCCTGGGAGGACGAGGCACTGGTCGAGGCGGTCAAGGCGACCGGCCGCAGCAAGATCATCCTGTCCGGCCTGTGGACCGAGGTCTGCCTGGTCCTGCCCGCCCTCTCGGCGCTGGAGCAGGGCTACGAGGTGTACGTGGTCGCGGACGCCTCCGGCGGCGTCAGCCCGCGCGCCCACGAGCACGCCCTGCAGCGGATGACCGCGGCCGGCGCGGTACCGGTCACCTGGGTGCAGGTGCTGCTGGAGCTGCAGCGCGACTGGGCCCGCACCGAGACCTACGTCCAGGTCACCGACCTGGTCAAGGAGCACGGCGGCGCGTACGGCATGGGCATCGTCTACGCCCAGTCCATGATCGACCCGCACGCCGCCGGCTGACGGACCCCGACCGATTACCGACCGGAGCACGACATGAACACGGGTCTTCTCCTGCTGCGGGTGGTCGCCGGCCTGCTGATCGCGGGTCACGGCGTCCAGAAGGTCAGCTTCCACCTCGGTGGCAGCGGACTCGCCGGCGGCACCGCCGAGTTCCGCGGCGACGGCTTCCTCGGCGGCAGGCTCACCGCCCTCGCCGCGGGCGGCACCCAGATCGGGGCCGGACTGTTCCTCGCGTTCGGCCTGCTCACCCCGCTGGCCTGCGCGGGCGTGATGGGCGTGATGACCGTCGCGCTGACCGTCAAGCGGCCGCACGGCCTGTGGGTCCAGCACGACGGCTACGAGTACCCGCTCGTCCTGGTCGTCATCGGCGCGGCACTGGCCGCGACCGGCCCCGGCGACTGGTCGCTGGACCACCTCCTCGGCCTCGCGCACTGGCCGCTGTGGTGGCTGCCGGCGGCGGTGGTCGCCGGCGTGGGCGGCGGCCTGGGCACGCGGTTCGCCCTTCACCGGGCCTGAGGCCACGACACCCCCACGACACCCCCCGAGAGCCCGGGTTCCAGGGTCCTGCCGTCCCTGGAACCCGGGCCCACCCGTTTCCGGAGGAGCACCGATGACGTCCCCGAGATCCGAAGGCCCGGCCTGGGCCCCGCTGCGGGAGAGGGTGTTCCGGGCGCTGTGGCTGGCCCAGTTCGTCTCGAACGTGGGCGGCTGGATGCAGACCGTCGGGGCGCAGTGGCTGCTGGTCGGCCACGGCGCGGCGCTGGTCTCGCTGGTCCAGGTCGCGGCCGGGCTGCCCGTCCTGCTGCTCGCCCTGCCGGCCGGCGTCCTCGCGGACCTCGTCGACCGCCGCAGGCTGCTGATCGGCATGCAGACGGCCATGGCGGCGGTCGCCGCCGTACTGGCCGCGCTCGCGCTGCTCGGCGTCCTCGGGCCGTGGTCGCTGCTGGCCCTGACCTTCCTGCTGGGCTGCCTGACCGCGCTGAACGGTCCGGCCTGGCAGGCGCTCCAGCCGGGCCTGGTGCCGCGCGAACAGCTGGGGCCCGCCGCCGCGCTCGGAGCGGTCAACATGAACGTGTCCCGGGCGATCGGGCCCGCGCTCGGCGGCGCGCTGGTCGCGGCCGCCGGTGTCGGCTGGACCTTCGCGTTCAACGCGCTCTCCTTCGCCGGCATCCTGCTGGTCCTGCTGCGCCGGCTGCCTGCCGCCTCGGCGCCCGGCCGCGCCCAGGAGCGCGAGCACGCCCTCGCCGCCCTGCACGCCGGCGGGCGCTACGTACGCAGCGCGCCCGGCGTCCGACGGATCCTGCTGCGCAGTGCGCTGTTCGTGCCCGGGGCGGCCGCGGTGTGGGCGCTGCTCCCGGTGGTCGCCGTCGAACGTCTCGGCCTCGGGCCCACCGGGTACGGCGTCCTGCTCGCCGCGGTGGGGCTGGGGGCGGTCCTGGCCGCGGCGGCCCTGCCGCGGCTGAGCGCCCGGCTGGGCGCGAACGGCATGCTGGCCGCGGCCGGGGCACTGACCGCGACGACGCTCGTCGTCACCGCCGTCACCACCCGCGCCGTCCTCGCCGCCCTGGTCCTGCTGCCGGCCGGTGCGGCCTGGATCTGGGGGCTGTCCGTCCTCAACGCCGCACTGCAGCTCGAACTGCCCAACTGGGTCCGGGCGCGGGCGGTCGCCTTCTACCTCCTGGTCTTCCAGGGCGGCAACGCCCTGGGCGCCCTGGTGTGGGGCCAACTCGCGCAGCGGGCCGGGCTGACCGCGGCGTTGGGCGCGGCGGCGGCCCTGCTCACGCTCGGCGTGCTGTCGCTCCGGGCCCTTCCGCTCCTGGAGGACCGGGCCGATCCGGCACTGTCCGACACCTGGCCGGAGCCGCGGCTGACCATCGAGCCCGCTCCGACGGACGGACCGGTCCTGGTCACCGTCGAGTACCGGGTGGCCGACGAGCACGCTCCGGCCTTCGTCCGCGCGATGCGTGAGGTGGAGGACTCCCGGCGGCGGACCGGGGCCGTCAGCTGGGGCCTGTACCGGGACGCGGCGGCGCCGCACCGGTTCATCGAGGCCTTCACCGTGGTCTCGTGGGCCGAGCACCTGGCCCAGCACCACCGCCGCTACACCGGGATCGACCGCCGGTTCGAGCGCACCGCCCGGGAGTTCGTGCAGGGCGAGCCGCTGACGACCCACGCCCTGCTCGCCCGGGAGTGAGCCGCGCCGACGGCGGCGGGAGGCCGGGGACCGGGCGCCCCGGCACCTGGTGTACCGGGCGTGGACCACCCCCGAACTCATCGAACGCTGGTGGAGCGGCGACCGCGGCAAGGTCGTCCGCGTCGAG
>NZ_JBEZIR010000247.1:0-3726 GCF_040651175.1 Kitasatospora sp. NPDC048540 | reverse complement strand
CGATAGGCATCACGGTCGACAAAAACGGCACTCGAGCCTACGTCACCAACCACGGGGACAACACCGTAACGGTGATCGATACCGCGAGCCAGCAGCCTGTCGGATCCCCCATCCCCGTCGGCCAACACCCCACGAGTGTCGCCACCAGTGCGGATGGTGGCCGTGCGTACGTCACCAACCGGACGGACGGCACGGTAACGGTGATCGATACCGCGAGCCAGGAACCTGTCGGATCCCCCATCCCCGTCGGCAAACACCCGATAGGCATCACGGTCGACAAAAACGGCACTCGAGCCTACGTCACCAACCACGGGGACAACACCGTAACGGTGATCGATACCGCGAGCCAGCAGACTGTCGGATCCCCCGTCGAGGTTGGCGAGAGCCCCGCCGGAATCACCGTAACGACGGCCGGAGAGCGCGTCTACGTGGCGAATAACGGCGGGGGCTCGGTGACTGAGATCGACACCGCTACTAACCAGCGCGTCCAGGAAATCCCACTCGACCATGGCCCGTACGGGGCGGTATTGAGCGCCGGCGGTGAACGTCTGGCTGTATCTCGCACCCAGGCCGACGACGCTGTCTTTCTCGATGCGGCTATCCAGGAGGGCAGGCAGATCGGTCTGCGGTCCGAGCATTCCTTCCGCTACGCCATCGGATCCGACAACCCCGCACTGGGTACCGTTCCAGCCATGCATGGAGGACCGTCCCGTGCCTCGGCAACGCACCTCGTCGATCTTGATGACGGCACCATCGCGTTCCGTTGGGCCAACGGCCAGTACGTCAGCCAGCACCAGGGAGGGTCCGATACCACGGACGGCTATCTTGGCCTAGACCATAAGCTAACCCGTAACGGTAAATTCATCCGCGTCGACCTAGGCGAGGGGAAGTTCGCGCTGCTAGCTCAGCAAAGGATCGCTCCATGCCGCACCGACGCCACGGATCCCGAGCTTCCAGTTCCTACACATCTCTCCGAGATGACGGAAGGCCGCGGCTGCTTCGTCAGTTCTCGAAATCTTAACGCTCCCGCCGGCCGCGGCTCATTGGCAGCGAATGCACCAGGCGTGGGCCCCACAGAGACGTTTACCGCCGCCGATTTCCAAGCTCTACCCCCTGAGCCTGGAAAATCAACGTTCCTCAGCGGCACTCGCTCCGCGGACGGGATGTGGACATCGCCCAAGCCGCTCGGCGGCGCGGGCGGGCAGGGAGAATTCCGTGGAGTTTCACCGGGGCTCGCCACAACCCCCAATGGCGAAACCCACTATGTTGGCATCACGGATGGCGCTGCCATCATGCATCGAATTAAATCCGGTAATTCCATGACAAATTGGCAGGCGCTCCCCGGACTTCCGTCCGGCACTCCGCAGAGCATCTCCGTGGCCGCTCTGCCGAATGGGGAAACTCAATATCTTGCCATCAGTTCTCACCCGACCCATCCAACTCTCTGGCACAACCTCCGGCAGCAAAACGGCGAGTGGCAGGGGTGGGAGTCCGTCGATACGTCGCCGTTCCCTGGCGGACACTTCATGCAGACAGCCATAACTGGCATGCCGAACGGTGACTCGCAGATCATGGTCCAGGGAATGATGGGCCTCACGCATCGCGTCCGGCACGCAGACGGCAGCTGGGGTAACTGGTCACTAGTCGGCGGCTGGCCAGGGGTATCGGCAAATTCACCCGCTATAGTGGGACTTCCGAACGGCGAATCGCGGGCCTTCGGCCTCAATGCCGACGGCCGGCTCTGGCATCGTGTCCGGCACGCCGATGGGACCTGGGGCTCGATCACGGAGCCGGCTGGAATCCCACAGGCCATCTCAGTGTCCGCCTCGGCATCGCCGGACGGAACGATCCATATCCTGCTGGCCGATCTTGACGGCGGGGTCCGGCATGTAGTTCTGCACCCCGATGGGCGTTGGGACCCGCCAAAGCGCCCCAACGGCTACCTCGGGATGCCGACATTGACCGCTAATCGACCTGCCGTTACCGCAGGATCCGGCTCGGGTAGCATCGAAATCCTCACAGACCACCGGCCTTAAGAGCTCGTAACACGATCTTGTGGGCTGGTGCAGGTCAGCCGTAACCGGTATGACGATTGCGCCGTTCGTGAGGACATGAGCGTCAACCCCTGGGTCGTGGACGACGAGTTGTGGGCAATGATCGAGCCGATGCTGCCGCCCTGGCCCGATCGCTCGCCCGGACCCAAGCCGGTCCCCGACCCGACTGTGCCTGCAGGGCATCCTTTTCGTGCTCTACGCCGGGATCCCGTGGCAGCAGCTGCCGTTGGAGCTGGGCTTCGGCTCCGGCCAGACCTGTGGGAGGCGCCTGGAGCGATGGCAGGAAACCGGGGCCTTCGACCAGCTGCACCGGGCACTTCTGGCGGAACTGAACGCGGCCGGCGAACTGGTACTGGAGTCGCGCGTGCGTGGACGTCCCCCACGTGCGCGCGAAAGAGGTGCCCCTATGGTTTCCGTCAAGCGGCGGTGACGGCCGGGGGTTCGTAGAGGGTGCCGTCTCGGAGCATGGCGAAGAGGACGTTGATGCGTCTGCGGGCCAGGCAGACGAGGGCGGCGACGTGGTGTTTGCCCTGTCGCCGCTTCTTGTCGTAGTAGGCGCGTGACTCGGGCTGGGACAGTGAGGCGAACGCGGCAAGGTAGAAGGCCCGTTTGAGCTGTTTGTTGCCCCGTCGCGAGGGGTGTTCGCCGCGGATCGAGGAGCCGGAGGCGCGGGTGACGGGCGCCAGGCCGGCGTAGGCGGCGAGGTGTCCGGCGGTCGGGAAGGCCTTCGCGTCGCCGACGTCGACGAGGATCCGGGCGGCGGTCCTGACTCCGATGCCGGGCATCGAGGTCAGGACCGTGGAAAGAGAGGGTGGGCCTCCAGTAGTTCTTCGATCCTCGCGGCGAGGTGTTTGCGCTGGTTGAGCTGAGTGAGCTGGCGAGGCTGGGGACGATCAAGGCGGCGGCCTCGGTGCCGGGGACGATGACGGTCTGCTCGTCCAGGGCGGTGAAGATGTCCTCGACCCCATGGCGGGGCCACGAAGACGGTAGCGGGGCGCCGCGACGGGCCCGTCGCCGGTCGACCGCCGCAAGACCGGCAGCAAGCACCACCTGATCACCGACGGCGACGGCATCCCGCTCAAGGTCATCACCACCGCGGCGAACGTCAACGACGTCACCCAGAACCTCGCCCTGGTCGACGGAGTCCCCACCGGCCGCCGGCCGCGTCGGCCACCCCCGCAAGCGCCCCGGGGCTCTCCTGGGTGACAGGGGCCACGCGATGTCCCGCTACAGCGAGCGACGCACCGACGCCGCCCTGACGGCCTCCCCGCCATCACCAGCCCGCCGTCACCGTCACCGTCCTCGGCCCCGGGATTGGGCTTGGGACAAGGCCTATGACCGTACAGACCCGATTCGGCCACAACGCTGAACGGGACTGGCCAGCCGATGAGGGGTTCAGCCCAGGCCGTAGGAACGCCGCGGTTGCCACAGCCATCAGACCCGGTTGAGGACAGGCCGATGCCCCTTGACGTCAAGGACTACACGGGCGTTGGAGACCGGAACCTGCCGGAACTTGTCCGATCCACCAGTGCCACAACCACGCAACTGAGGGATGACCCTTCACAGGGGCGACGCAGCCAGGTCTTGCAGGGACAGCATAGACGGCCGTTCTCCCTGCCACGAGACCAAACGTCTCGTTGGAGGGGGAAACGCCGCCCGGGGGACACAGGCC
>NZ_JBEZIR010000246.1:0-3900 GCF_040651175.1 Kitasatospora sp. NPDC048540 | reverse complement strand
CGAACGAACGGATAATCGGCCCTGAGCTCGGCCTACCTTTCAAGCGCGCCGGATCTGATCATTCGTAGGATCAGGGAAGCCCAGGGGTTCCGGGTATGGCTGTGAGCTAAGAAGTCATCTCATTTGGGGCGGTTGGGTAGACTCCGGGCGTGCTGATCGTGGAGCGTCTGGTGCCGGACGAGTTGTGGGAGCTTTTCCAGTTGGTGGTGCCGGACGCGCCGACTCGTCCGCAGGGCGGTGGTCGGCGGCGACACGGTGACCGGGAGGTTCTGGCGGCGATCGTGTTCGTCGCGACCTCCGGGTGCACCTGGGCCCAGTTGCCGCCGTGCTTCGGCCCGTCCGGGCCGACGGCCCATCGACGCTTCACCGAGTGGAGAAAGGCCCGCGTGTGGGCCAGCTCCACCGGGTCGTCCTCGACGAACTCGGTTCGCGGGGCGAGCTGGACTGGTCGCGGTGCGCGGTCGACTCGGTGAACATGAGGGCCCTGAAAAGGCAAGGCCATGAAGTTACAGGCCGAGGCCGGCGCGCAGATGTGGGCTGATCTGCATGAACGCCGGACGCAAGAAGCGGAGCCCCGGTAGAACGACGTCTGCCAAGACGAGCCGTTCAACATCGGGAGCTCCGCTGTCCGGTCAGTGTGTCATCACCCGCGAGATCGCGGTAGCCGAAGGCATCTATGCGCCGGGCCATCTGGGCGAGTTGACCCAGATCGTGCCCTTCGACATGGTCGATGAGGTCCTCGCCGAGTGCGGGGCCGTACAAGAGCGGCTGCGGAAGCTCCCGGCCAGAGTCGTCGTGTATCTGCTTCTGGCGGCCGCGCTGTTCGAGGAATGCGGCTACCCGGCCGTGTGGTCCAAACTGACCGGCGCACTCGGCTCGCTGCCGATACCGAAAGTCACCTCGACCGCGCTATGGCATGCGCGATGCCGACTCGGAGTGCGCCCGCTGTACGCCCTGTTCGATCTGCTGCGAGGGCCTGCGAGCGCGATCCGCACCACCGGAGCCCGCTGGGCCGGCCTGCTGGTCGTCGCCATCGACGGCACTTACCTCGACGTCCCCGACGCCCCGGCCACCCGCGCCCACCTGGGCAAGGGATCGAACCGGTTCAACACTGCCGGCTATCCGCAGATCTGCCTGACGGCCCTGGTCTCCTGCGGCACCCGCGCTGTCCTGGACGCCGCTTTCGGACCGCGCATCACCGGCGAGACCACCTACGGCCGGCGTCTGCTGCGATCACTCGGACCCGGGACGATCGTGCTGCTGGACCGCGGCTTCGCCTCCAACGCCTTCCTCGAACACACCGCCGCCACCGGCGCCGCCTTCCTGGCCCGCCTCACTGCCACGCGCAAGCCGTCCGTCCTGCGGCGCTTCGCGGACGGCTCGTTCCTCTCTCGCTTCGGCGAGTTGGAGGTTCGCATCATCGAGTGCGAGATCTCCATCGCCACCACTGCCGGACACCACACCGGTGTCTACCGCCTGGCGACCACCCCGCTCGACTACCGCACCCATCCCGCGCTCGAGCTGGTCAAGCTCTACCACGAACGCTGGGAAGTCGAGTCCGCCTACTTTGCGATCAAGAAAACCATACTGGGACGCCGGGACTCGATCGCTCTCCAGGCCGCCCGCGACCAGGTCGTCCAGGCCGCGAACGTCATCGCCGGCACCGTCATCGACCTCATCGGCACGATCGGGCGAGCGGTTCTGGAGCACCTCATGCCCGCCCGCCGCCTGCGTGTGAGTCCCTAGTAGGGCTTGGTCAGGTTGATCTTGGTTGGGCGTGTCTATTGGCGGGTTGTGGCGTTGAGAGTGTGTGACACCTGGGGAGATGGTGGAGGTCCGGGAGGGCCTGGAGGCGTTCGCGGCGGAGATGTTCGAGGCATTCACCCGTAGCGATCAGCGCCGTTGGGGGCAGGTCTATGTGCGTGGACTGTTGTTGGACGGCGGGCGCAAGTCGGTGGAACCGATGGCGGCCCGACTCGGCGAGGACGGCAACCGGCAGGCGCTCGCGCACTTCGTGACCTCCAGCCCGTGGGACCCGGCGCATGTCCGCGCCCGGCTGGCGTGGCGGATGCAGACCGAGCTGAAGCCGACGGCGCTGATCGTCGACGACACCGGATTCCTCAAGGACGGCGACGCCTCCGCGTGCGTGTCGAGGCAGTACACCGGCACCGCAGGCAAGGTCACCAACTGCCAGGTCGGCGTCTCGCTGCACCTGGCCACCGACCACGCCTCCGCCGCGGTCGACTGGCGGCTGTTCCTCCCCAAGTCCTGGGATCCGGCGTCCGAGAAGGCCGAGCCCGAGAAGGTCGCCCGCCGTGTGCGCTGCCAGATCCCCGCGGACCTGGGACACGTGGAGAAGTGGCAACTCGCCCTGGACATGGTCGACGAGACCCGCTCCTGGGGCGTGCACGTCCCACTCGTCGTCGCGGACGCCGGCTACGGCGACGCGACCGCCTTCCGCCTCGGCCTGGCCGAACGCGGACTGAACTACGTCGTGGGGATCTCCACCACGCTCACCGCCCAGCCGGGCTCCGCCCGGCCCGTCACCCCGCCCTACCACGGGAGGGGCCGGCCGCCGGTCGCCCGGTATCCCGATCTGGCGAAGAGCGTGAAGGCCCTGGCGGTGGAGGCGGGGCGGCAGGCGGCCAGGCCGGTGTCCTGGCGCGAGGGATCCCGCCCGGGCAGGGGCCGCACCGGGTTCAAGCGCATGTACTCGCGCTTCGTCGCGCTGCGGATCCGCCCCGCCGGCCGCGAGATCCGCGAGGCCACCGACGGCGTCGAGCTGCCCGAGTGCTGGCTGCTGGCCGAGTGGCCCGCCCGGGAGGCCGAGCCGGTGCAGTTCTGGCTCTCCGACCTGCCCGCCGACACCCCACTGACCACCCTGGTCCGCCTGGCCAAGCTCCGCTGGCGCATCGAACACGACTACCGCGAAATGAAGCAGGCCCTGGGACTCGCCCACTTCGAGGGCCGCACCTACACCGGCTGGCACCACCACGTCACCCTCGTCGCCCTGGCCCACGCCTTCTGCACCCTACGGAGGCTGGCCCGGGCCCCAAAAGGAACGGCAGCGGCCTGAGCCTCTACCAGGTCGTCCGCGAGCTGCAGTTGGTCCTCGCCACTTGGGCCGGCCACTGCCCGACCTGCCACCGCAACATACCCACACCCAAACGAACCTGACCAAGCCCTACTAGTCCCCGAGCCGTCAAACGACCCCTGTCCAAATACGCCTACAAGAGCCTCCGCGTCGACCGACGCGCCTACAAGGCCACCATCAGCATCGACCTCCTCTCGACAACACCGATCAGCCCATAACTTCACGGCCTTGCCTGAAAAGGGGGAGCTGACAGGTCCGAATCCTGTCGATAGGGGCAAGTACGGGTCGAAGATCCACCTGCTCACCGAACGCACCGGTTTACCCCTGTCGCTCGCGATCTCCGGGGCCAACGTCCACGACAGCCAGGTCCTGATCCCGCTGGCCGACGCCATCCCGCCCATCCGTTCGCGGCGCGGCCCCAGGCGACGCAGAACCGGGAAGCTGCACGGCGACAAAGCCTACGACCACCGCTTCATCCGCTCCTACCTGCGACGACGGCAGATCCCGGCACGCATCGCCCGCCGAGGCGTCGAGTCCTCCCAGCGCCTCGGCCGTCACCGATGGGTAATCGAGCGGACCGTGGCCCGGCTCGGCGGCTTCCGCCGGCTCCATCGCCGCTACGAACGCAAGGCCGACCACTTCGCCGCCTTCGCCAGCATCGCCGCAGCCCTCATCTGCCTCCGAAGACTCTCCAAATGAGATGACTTCTAATACTGCAACGGTGCTTGCTGTGATGAGGCTTCAGCTCTTGGGCTGTGGCCTCGTCGCCTGTAGTGGCTGGTCCGGGCCTGGTGTTGGCGTCGGCG
>NZ_JBEZIR010000245.1:0-3902 GCF_040651175.1 Kitasatospora sp. NPDC048540 | reverse complement strand
GCGGCCCCCCCCCTCCCGGCCCGCGGGCCCGGCCGGGGGGCGGGGGCGCAGGCCGAGGCCTGCGACAGCGCCCTGCTGGCCGGCCGGGCACGCCGGGCGTTGACCGCACTGGGGGTGCGTCCCCGCCCGGGCCCACCGCCGGCCCCGAGCATGTCGATGACCGAGCATCATCTGTTGGACATGGTCGGTGCCGGTCACAGTGACCGTCAGATCGCCCAGGCCCTGCTGCTGACCCCGCAGGACGTGAAGGCGCTGATCGGCCGGGTGAGCCGCATCCTGGGGGTGAGCGGCCGGGCCGAGATGGCGGACCGCGCACACCGCGCGGCAACCGCCTTGCCGACCCGGCTGAGAGTCGCGGCTCCGGCCCCAAGAGACTGACCACACGGCGGACCTGCGGCATGCCGCCGCCCGTGAGCAGCCGTACGACATCCGGAGCCCCGCGCGCGGAACTGCTGACCGGGACAGTGTCAGCGCGAAATGATGAACTCCTCGTTAACGGAACCATTGTTCTGGCAGGTGTACTGGATGATGCTCGCAAAGTTCGCAGGATTCATGGAAGCGACGTTGACACACTTGCCGGCGAACGTCTTGATCTGGGCCTTGCCGTTGGGGAGGTGCGTCAGGGTGAACCGCTGGTTCTCCGAGGCGGAGCAGGTGTACTGGATGATGCGTGCCCAGTCGTTCCTGTTGCCGCCCTCGACGTCGAGGCACTTGTCCGCGAAAGTCTGGATCTGGATCTGGTCGCCGCTGTCCTGGAACGGGACCAGGGCGAACTGGTCGTTTGTGTAACCGTTGTCGACGTTGCAGGTGTACTGGATGATGGCAGCGCCGTCGTCGGTGCTGGCACCATTCACGTTGAGGCACTTGCCCGCGAAGGTCTCGATCGTGTGGGTGGACGGGGCCACCGTCGCGGCGTTCGCAACGACCGGCGCGGTCAGCACCCCCGTGGTCATGACGGCCAGGGCGGCCAGAGTGCGCAGACCGTTCTTGGCGGCAAAATGCATGACTCTTCTCCTTTTCCTGAACTGGAATTCCGAGGCCAAACGCTCCCAGCGAGTCCGGGGTGCCGAGCAGACGTACTGCCCGTGAGCCTGCCCGCAGGGCCATCCTGTGGGCACGCTTTCCGGGGCAGGGAGGAATGTCCCAACCTTCCCTACAGGTCGGTGGAAGCTTTGAGCGTCCGGTGCGTAAAGCACACCATCGGCACCACTTGGCCACCAGGAAAGACAGCCGGAAGCCTCACCGGAAAGATCCGTTTCTTTGAGTCTGGACCCGTCGACCGGTGACGTGACCGAGAGGCGGCCGACGCAAAGAGGTGCCCGCTGAGCAGGGAAGACGGGAGTTCTCCACGCTTCCACCGGCCCGACCGGCAAGGCACCTCGTAAGTGGCCGAGCTGGTCGCCGATGCCCTGCGCACGGCCGCCGGCCGGGGCGGCCTGCAGCCCAGCTGCATCGTGCACACCGACCGCGGAACCGAGTATTCGAGTGGCGAATTCCACAGCGAGATATGGACGTTGAACCCGAGGCAGAGCATGGGAAGAGCCGGCATCTGCTACGACAATGCTGCAGCTGAGGGCTTCTTCGGACTGCTCGAAGCGGAGATCGGCACCACCCTCCGGGAGAGCCGCGAGGCCGCCCGCGCCGACGTCTTCCGCTTCATCGAGGTCGAATACAACCGCACCAGGCTCCGCAAACACCCCGAGTTCGGGTACCTCACCCCGCTCGAGACCCGAGCCACTCGGAGCTGTCGGACGTGTGGGCCGCTCAGTACCGCCTCTTCCGCGAGTGGGGCGGCGTGCCACACACGATGCGCCGGGATCCCTCGGGCACGGATGTCCCGGCATCGCCTTGGGACGAGGGCGATGACTGGTCCACCTACCGGACGCAGGCCGAGCTGGGCAGCACCACCGTCGAGTTCCTCCGCGAGGGCATCACCGAGCCGGCCCTGCTGACCACCGCCCGCCGGCATCCGGCGGCGGCCTGCCCACCAGGCCGCCTCTTCACCTCGCCGGACGACCTCGCGACTGCCCTGCACAGGTGGCCGGAGGACTTCCCTAGCCCTTGGGCTCCCGACCGCACAGCACACCGGACCACCGAGCGGGCAGCCCTGCTGACGGGGCCCTCAAGCACACGTCCGCTTCTCCAACCGCCTCCGGGCAGCCGCCTCCTCCCGGTGCGCCCGGATTGCGCCGGGTACGTGCGTGCCGCGGGCAACGACTACCTGGTGGGCGAGTGGGGAGCACGGCGCACGCTCACCGTGGAGGTCACTGACGCCGAGGTGGTGATCCGCAGCGGCGGGTACCACGCCGGTGGCTTCCACACCCGCATCTACGCCCACCCGTGGGCCCAGAAGATGCAGCTCACGGTTCCGCTGCGCCATGAGGTGGTGGAGCACCACAGAGGCGTGCGGAAGGAAGCGAACGGTCCGTGACCGTGGCCCCGTGTGGGCGGGTGGTCGGGTCACCGGCTGGCCCGGCGTCTCTGCACGGTGCTGGGGGTGGTGGTGTGGTGGATCCAGGTCCACCACAGGTCGCCGGGTGGGGGTGTGAGGCGGGCGATGGCGAGGCGGTGGGCGGTGTGCCGGCAGAACGCGGTGATCGCGGGGTGCGGGGTGGGGGCGGTGCCCTGCCGGGCCTGTCCTGGCAGGCGTGCGGCGGCCAGGCACGGGCCGGGACGATCGTCTCGGGGAAGGTGATGAGGCCGCGCGCGTGCAGGGCCCAGGACTGTCCGGCGAGTTCGGCGTGGGGGTCGGTGTCGGCCAGGCGCACCAGGCGGTGCTGCCAGCGGGCGGCGAGGATGCTCTGCTGGTCGTACCAGCGGGTGGTGATGGCTGTGGCCCAGCTGGTGGCGTAAGCGGCGTCCGGGTGGCGGAGCAGGCGCTGGTGGTCGCACCATGCCCGGCACAGTTCGGGCAGGGCGGCAGCGGCCAGGTGGCGGTCCGGATCCAGGCTCCAGTGCTGGCGGCGCGGGCACAGGGCCTGGTGTGCGGGCGGGAGGATGTGGGCGCGGCTGGCAGGCCAGGACGGGTTGTTCGCCGGGCCCGAGCGGCTGCCAGACGCGATGGGTGATGACGGTGGTGCGTCGGGTGCGGGTGCGGGGGCGCGGCGAGTGCCGGTGCAGGTGGTGGGGGAGAGGGGCCGGGTACGGTCGTCGGCCAGGCGGGGCAGCGCCCGGGTGAGATTCCTGAGCGGGGCGCGGGCGAAGGCGGCCAACTGGTCTTGGGCTGCGGTGTCGAGGCGGAGTTCGGCGCTGCCGACACCGCCGCGGTTGCTGCGGGGTCGTTCTCGCCGATCTGCTGCTCAGGGTCCGCACCATGCCGCAGTCCCTCGTGTGGCCGGTTCTGCCATTCGATGGTGATCCACTCATCCAGCAGGTCCTGCAGCTGCGCCACGCTCCACATTGCCTCGCTCTCGGCACAGGTTCCGCGTCGGGCCGGGCTGGCGCCGGTACGGCCGACGACGTGCTGGCAGAACAGACTGTTGACCGAGCCGAAGGTGCCCTCGACGGGGCCCTTGGCGGCGGGCTGGCGCGGGGGAACGGGCTACACACTGATGCCGAGCGTCTGGGCGGCGGCCAAGAACGCCTCGGAGACGAACACCCGCCCGCGGTCGATGACCACCGGCCCGGGCACCGCCACCGGCCGCGCCGCCGCGCTCCGCAACCGGTCGTCGGCGTCGACCAGAAGGTCATAGGGCACCGGCGCCCTCGACATCTCCAGCACCCGCGGCCAGGCCGGCTGCACCAGGTGCGGGGCGGCCATCTCGGCCAGCAGCAGCGCGGCGTCCACGCCCTTGGTGCCGGCGGGGCGCAGGCCGGCACGGTGTTGTGGGTGATTGTCAGCTTGGGCCGGCCGGTGGTCCCGTTGTCGAAGACCGTGAAGACATCCAGGGCGGGTGGTGTCG
>NZ_JBEZIR010000244.1:0-3943 GCF_040651175.1 Kitasatospora sp. NPDC048540 | reverse complement strand
AGGATCTTCCGACACGCCCGCTGCAGCCCGAACTGGCTGACGTCAGCAGCCAAGGCTGTCCTCACCCTGGAGCTTCAACGCTGAAAACGCTCACTCGCCGCCCTGGGGGCGGTCTCCGCCGCGTGCGGGCGTGCCTCCGCCTCGGGGGGAGGGGGCACAGAGACCGGGAGAGTCAGGTACCAAGGTTCGGCGGGCCAGGTGACGTTGCCCGAACTCGCCGAGGATCTGGGCTACTTGGGTGATGTGAGGCTGGAGTGGGTCGGCAACACGATCAGCGGGCCGCAGGACATCCAGTCGGCCGCGACCGGTCAGACCGATGTCGGCGGTGCCTTCAACGGCGCGGTGATCAAACTGGTCGCCGCCGGGGCACCGGTGAAGTCGGTGATCAGCTACTACGGCGTCGACCGGGATGCGTACAGCGGCTACTACGTGCTGGCGGACAGCCCGATCCGGGGTCCTCGCGACCTGCTCGGGAAGAAGGTCGCGATGAACACCCTCGGTGCCCATGCGGAGGCCCTTCTCGACATCTACCTCCAGCGCGGCGGTCTGTCCGCCGCCGAGGTGGCGAAGGTGGAGCCGACCGTGCTGCCGCCGGTCAACACGGAGCAGGCGTTGCGGCAGCGGCAGATCGAGGTGGCCGTCCTGGGCGGGGTGCTCCGCGACAAGGCGCTGGCCGCCGGCGGGATCCGGCCGCTGTTCAGCGACTTCGACCTGCTCGGGGCGTTCAACGCCGGCACCTTCGTGATGACCGACCGCTTCCTCAAGCAGAATCCGGAGACCTCCCGGACCTTCGTCACGGGGGTGGCCAAGGCGATCGAGTGGAGCCGGAGCACCTCGCGGGCCGAGGTGATCGCCCGCAGTGTGGAGATCGTCAAGCGCCGTGCCCGCAACGAGGATCCGGGGGCCCTGCAGTTCTGGAAGTCGTTCGGTGTGGCGGCGCCCGGCGGCCGGGTCGCGGACCAGGACTTCCAGCTGTGGATCGACTGGCTGGTCTCGCACGGGGACATCAAGGCCGGTCAGGTCAGGCCGGGTGACCTGTACTCCAACGCCTACAACGGTTTCGGCGGTGCGTCCGCGCCCGCCGTCTCCCCTTCCGCGAGCAGGAGTTGAGCGATGAGCGCACAGATCTCCTTCCGTTCGGTCAGCAAGAGCTTTCCCGTCCGAGGCCGGGCCGGGGCCCGCGGGCGGGCCGAGTTCCTCGCGGTGGACCGGGTCGATCTGGACATCGCCGCGGGTGAGTTCACCGCTCTGGTGGGACCGAGCGGCTGCGGCAAGTCGACCCTGCTGGACCTGCTTGGCGGGCTCACCGCACCGAGCTCCGGCGAGATCCTGCTCGACGGAGTGCCGGTGACCGGCCCGGGGCCGGACCGCTCCACGGTGTTCCAGCAGTACGCGCTGCTGCCCTGGCGGACCGCCCAGGGGAACGTCGAGTTCGGCCTGGAGGCGATCGGTGTGCCACGGCGCAGACGCGCTGCCCGGGCTCGGGAGTACCTGGCGCTGGTGGGTCTGGCGGGGTTCGAGGACCGGCATCCGCACGAGCTGTCCGGCGGGATGAAGCAGCGGGTGGCGATCGCCCGGAGCCTCGCCTACGACCCCGAAGTGCTCTTGATGGACGAGCCGTTCGCGGCCCTCGACGCGCAGACCAGGGAGTCGCTGCAGGCCGAGCTGCTGCGGATCTGGGAGCGCACCGGCAAGACGGTGCTGTTCATCACGCACGGCATCGAGGAGGCCGTCTACCTGGGCGGGAGGGTGGCGGTGATGACCTCGCGCCCGGGAAGGGTCAAGCAGGTCGTCCCGATCGACCTCGGCGACCGTGCGCAGGACCAGGACCTGCGCTCCAGCCCGGAGTTCACCCGGTACCGGCACGAGATCTGGGCCCTGCTCCACGACGAGGTGACCCGGGCCCAGCAGTTGGAGCGGGAGGTGAGTCCGGTATGAGCACCGGTATCGGCACGGTGGCGAAGAAGGCGGCCCTGACCGTCGCCCGGCCGGACGCGCCCGCGGCCCAGCCGGCCCCGGTGGCTCCGGCGCGCCGCCTGCGCTCGACGGTGGCCGGGCTGCTGCTCGGCGCCCTGACCAAGACCCTGGCGATCGGCGTGCTGCTCGCGGGGTGGGAACTCGCCCCGCGGTTCGACCTGGTGGACCGGACCTTCCTGCCGCCGTTCAGCGAGGTGCTGGACGCCTGGCTCGGGTTGCTGGAGAACGGCCAGCTGGCCGCCAACACCACGGCCAGCCTGACCCGTTCGTTCACCGGCTTCGGTCTCGCGGTGGTGATCGGGGTACCGCTCGGCCTGCTGATCGGCTGGTACCGGCGGCTGGCGGGTCTGCTCGGTCCGCTGCTCGAACTCTTCCGCAACACGGCCGCGTTGGCGCTGCTGCCGGTGTTCACGCTGATCCTGGGCATCGGGGAGACCTCGAAGATCTCGATCGTGCTGTACGCCTGTGTGTGGCCGATCCTGCTGAACACCATCAGCGCGGTGCGCAGCGTCGATCCCACCCTGCTGCGGTTGGCCCGGTCGCTCGGTCTGTCGGCGCCCCGGATGTTCCAGAAGGTGATCCTGCCGGCGTCGGTGCCGGTGGTGTTCACGGGCATCCGGCTGGCCGGGGCGGTGTCGATCCTGGTGCTGGTGGCGGCCGAGATGGTCGGGGCGAAGGCCGGGCTGGGCTATCTGGTCAACGCCTCCCAGTACAACTTCGCGATCCCGCAGATGTACGCGGGCATCGTCACGATCTCCGTCATCGGGGTGGTCTTCAACCAGGCGCTGGTGCTGCTGGAACGCAGGTTCACCGCCTGGCGGGCCCCGCTGGGCGGCTGAGCGGGTGCGGCGGCCCGTACCGGCACCCGTACCCGTACCCGTACCGACTGATCCACCACCATCCGTGAGAGGACACCGCACCATGACCAGTTTCGGGATCCACAAGGTCGGCGGCCGGATCGGCGCCGAGATCACCGGGCTCGACCTCGCCGGGGAGCTGGACGAGGCGACCGTCGAGGAGCTGAACGGCGCGCTGCTCGCCCACAAGGCGCTGTTCTTCCGGGAGCAGCGGCTGGACGACGACGGCCAGACCCGGTTCGCGGCCCGGTTCGGGCCGTTGACCACCGCCCACCCGACCGTGCCGGCGTTGGAGGGGCAGCCGCACGTGCTGCCGGTGGACGGCGAGGAGGGTCGGGCCAACCGCTGGCACACCGATGTCACCTTCGTCCGCACGCCGCCCAAGGCGAGCACTCTGCGCAGCCTGGTGGTGCCCGCGTACGGCGGCAACACGCTGATCGCGGACGCGCAGGCCGCGTACCGGGATCTGCCGCAGGCGCTGCGGGAGTTCGCCGACCGGCTGTGGGCCGAGCACACCAACGCGTACGACTACGCGGAGGGCAAGCCGCTGGACGAGGCCGAGCAGGAGCGGCGCCGGGTGTTCACCGCCCGGCGGTACCGGACCGCGCACCCGGTGGTGCGGGTGCATCCGGAGACCGGGGAGCGGGGGCTGTTCATCGGCGGGTTCGCGGACCGGATCGTCGGCCTGCCGACGGACGCCTCGCGGGATCTGCTGCGGACCCTGCAGTCGTACGTGACGCGGCCGGAGAACGTGGTGCGCTGGCGGTGGGCGGTGGGGGACGTGGTGCTCTTCGACAACCGGGCGACCCAGCACTACGCGCCGGACGACTACGACGACCTGCCGCGGCGGCTGCACCGGGTGACGGTGGCCGGTGACGTCCCGGTGGGGGTCAGCGGTGAGGGCAGCTACCTGATCGAGGGCGACGAGGCGGCGCACTACACCTCCTGACGGCCTCCTGAGGGCCTCCTGCGGGCCTCCTGACGCACGAGGAGCCCGGTGCACGGCGGCGCCCGCGAGGTCGGGAACGGGTGCTCCGGGCCGCTGACCCCGAGGATCTGCTCGTTGCTGGTCAGCGGCACCTCCACCAGGACGTGCCGGGCGGCCATGG
>NZ_JBEZIR010000243.1:0-4003 GCF_040651175.1 Kitasatospora sp. NPDC048540 | reverse complement strand
CGCACGTGCCGGCGCCGGAACAGCGCGGGAAGACTCGGTACCGTGATGAAACCCTCGGCGCCCGGACGGGCCGGGCGGCTGGACCGGTGACGTAACCGGCCGCCGCGGCGCGCTAACGGCCGCGCCCGGCCCGTGACCCGGGCGGGCGACCGCGACCCCTCGACCGGCCCCGTACGGCGGGCCCCCGCGCCCGGTTCAGCCGGCCGGTACCGTCACCCGCTGGGCGAGCAGGGCCCGGGCCCGGGCGAGCGCGGCCCCCGGATCCCGCAGACCGGTGTAGACGCAGACCGTGTACAGGGCGTCCTCCCGGCGGCGGTGCGCCGTCCGGTCGGTGGCGGGCCGTCCGGCCAGGGCGTCCAGCTCGCGGACGAGTCGGGCGAGGGCGGTGTAGTCGATCAGCGGCATGGAACCACTCCGTTGCGAAGGCGGTGTGTCGGGTTTGGCGCTACCCCGGCCCCTCGCGGGCAACCACGCGGACCGGCGGGTGTCCGACTTCTCCCCCGGCTCCCTCCCCCATCGGCACACAATGTCCACATTCCGCCCGGTCCGGTGGGATTCGCCCGCCGGGTCGGCCACTCGGAGGGCCGTCCCCGGGCGGCTCCCCCGATCGGCCGCAAAAAAGGTGGCGCAAGATTGTTTCGAATGGCGGCGGCCGGTGGATCGCCGGACACTCGAAAGTCCCGGGGGGCATCTCGACGTATTGAGAGGCGACCCGTGAAATCACGACCCACCGGGATTGTCGTCGCCGCGGCGGCGGCTTCCCTCGCTCTGGCGCTCAGCTCCTGCGGCAGCGCCGGCCAGTCCACGTCCGCCTCGTCCTCCGGCTCCGGCTCGGGGACGGGCACGGTGAAGATCGGCCTGCTCCTCCCGGAGTCCAAGACCACGCGGTACGAGCAGTTCGACAAGCCCCTGATCGAGCAGAAGATCAAGGAGCTGGTCCCGAACGCGCAGATCGACTACTACAACGCCAACCAGGACGCGACGCTCCAGCAGACCCAGGTCGACACCGCCCTCACCAAGGGCAACCAGGTGCTGATCCTGGACGCGGTGGACGCCAAGGCCATCCAGTCCTCGGTCCAGAAGGCGCACGACGCCGGCGTCAAGGTGGTCGCCTACGACCGGCTGGCGCAGGGGCCGGTCGACTCGTACGTCTCCTTCGACAACCACAAGGTCGGCGAGCTCCAGGGCCAGGCCCTGGTGGCGGCCGTCGGTGACAAGGCCTCCGCCGGCAAGATCATCATGATCAACGGCTCGCCCACCGACCCCAACGCGGCCGACTTCAAGGCGGGCGCGCACAGCGCCATCGACGGCAAGCTCACCGTCGGCAAGGAGTACGACACGCCGAACTGGGACCCGAACAACGCCAACCAGGAGGCCGCCGCGGGCATCACCGCGATCGGCGCCCCGAACGTGGTCGGCGTCTACTCGGCCAACGACGGCATGGCGGCGGGCATCGCGACCGCCCTCAAGGCGGCCAACCTCAGCGTCCCGCTGACCGGTCAGGACGCGCAGCTGGACGCCGTCCAGCGGATCCTGGCCGGCACCCAGACGATGTCGATCTACAAGCCGTACAAGCCGGAGGCCGACACCGCCGCCCAGATGGCCGTCGCCTTCGCCCAGGGCAAGTCGCTGACCTCGGAGGTGGCGTCCGCCAAGGCCACCAGCGGCAGCGGCCAGGCGGTCCAGTCCAACCTGATCACGCCGATCGTGCTCACCAAGGACAACATCAAGTCCACCGTGGTCGCCGACGGCCTGTACACCGTGGCCCAGATCTGCACCCCCGACTACGCCGCCGCCTGCGCCGCAGCCGGTCTGCAGTAACCCCCACCGTCCGGAGGAGTTGATAGCCATGGCGGGTCCTCCCGTGCTGGCACTGCGCAGCGTCTCCAAGCGGTTCGGCGCGGTGCAGGCCCTCACCGAGGTCGAGTTGGACGTGGCGGCCGGCGAGGTGGTCGCCCTGGTTGGCGACAACGGCGCCGGCAAGTCCACCCTGGTGAAGGCGATCGCCGGGGTCAACCAGCCCGATGAGGGTGTGATCGAGTGGGAGGGCCGGCCGGTGGTGATCCACCGGCCGCAGGACGCCCAGCACCTGGGGGTCGCGACGGTCTACCAGGACCTCGCGCTCTGCGACAACCTCGACGTGGTCGGCAACCTCTTCCTCGGCCGGGAGCTGAGGCGGTTCGGCGTGCTCAACGAGGTCGGCATGGAACGGCGCTCGCGCGAGCTGCTGGACACCCTGTCGATCCGGATCCCGAGCGTGCGGATCCCGATCGCCTCGCTCTCCGGCGGTCAGCGCCAGGTGGTCGCCATCGCCCGCGCCCTGATCGGCGAACCCAAGATCGTGATCCTCGACGAGCCGACCGCCGCCCTCGGCGTGGAGCAGACCGCCCAGGTCCTCGACCTAGTGGAGCGCCTGCGCGACCGGGGGCTCGGGGTCATCCTGGTCAGCCACAACATGGCGGACGTGATGGCGGTCTCCGACAGGGTCGCGGTGCTGCGCCTCGGCCGTAACAACGGGGTCTTCGACGTCCGCTACACCAACCAGCAGGAGATCATCTCCGCCATCACGGGAGCCACGGACAACGCCGTGACCCGGCGCCAGTCCCGCGGCCAGGAGGGGGTGTCATGAACGGTGACGACCACCGGGAGCCGGGCCACGTCCCGCTCCCCGAGGACAGCATGTCCAGGGACGGGGTGAACGCGCCGGTCCCGGTCGCGCACGACGCGATCCCCGCCGTCGACCCCCGGCTGATCGTCCGCCAGGAGGGCATCTCCGGATACCTGGGCGAGTTCAAGCGCCGCCTGAGCAGCGGTGAGCTGGGCTCGCTGCCGGTGGTGCTGGCCCTGATCGTGATCTGGGCCGTGTTCGGCAGCCTCGACAGCAGCTTCCTGTCGGCACAGAACCTGTCCAACCTCTCGCAGCAGATCGTCGGCACCGGCATGATCGCCATCGGCGTGGTGTTCGTGCTGCTGCTCGGCGAGATCGACCTGTCGGTGGGCTCGGTCAGTGGCCTGTGCGCCGCGATCTTCGCGGTGCTCGACGTCACCCACGGCGTCAACCAGTGGGTCGCGCTGGTCGCCGCCCTGGTCGGCGGCGCCCTGGTCGGCCTGATCCAGGGCCTGTTCTTCGCCAAGGTCGGCGTGCCGGCCTTCGTGGTCACCCTCGCGGGCAACCTGGGCTGGAACGGCCTGATGCTGCAGATCCTCGGGTCCAGCGGCACCATCAACCTGTCCGGCAACGACATCGTCTCCCGGCTGTACTCCACCATCTACAGCAAGACCATCGCCGCCTACGGCACCGCCGCGATCGGGGTGGCGCTGTTCCTGGTCGCCTCGCTGCTCGACGCCAGGCGGCGGCGGGCGGCCGGGGTGCCCTCCCGTCCGCCCGCGGACATCGCGCTGCGGACGGTGGCGCTGGCGGTGGTGGCCTTCGCGGCCGCGTACACGCTCAACCAGTACAAGGGGCTGCCGCTGGCGCTGCTGATCTTCCTGATCTTCATCGTGGTGCTGGACTTCGTGCTCCGCCGGACCACCTACGGGCGCCAGGTCTTCGCACTCGGCGGCAACATCGAGGGGGCCCGGCGGGCCGGTATCAACGTGTCCTGGACCAGGATCTCGGTGTTCATGATCTGTTCCACCATGGCGGCCGTCGGCGGCCTGTTCCTGGCGGCGCAGATCCAGTCCGCCAGCCAGACCTCCGGCGGCGGCAACCTGCTGATGAACTGCATCGCGGCGGCCGTCATCGGCGGCACCAGCCTGTTCGGCGGGCGCGGCTCGACCTGGTCGGCGCTGCTCGGTGCGCTGGTGATCGGCTCGATCCAGTCCGGGATGAACATCATGGGCCTGAGCAACGCCATCCAGTTCATGATCACCGGCGCGGTGCTGCTGGCCGCCGTGGTGATCGACTCGCCGCGTCGGCGACCGGGACTGGTCCAAGATCGACTTCTATCTCGGAGGCAAGCTGGTCCCCAAGAAAGAGATGACAGAACCGGCCTGGAGGAAC
>NZ_JBEZIR010000242.1:0-4066 GCF_040651175.1 Kitasatospora sp. NPDC048540 | reverse complement strand
CTCCAGCTCGGCCCCGACACCCCGATCATCGCCCTCGACGCCCGACGCCGGGACAGCGCCAAGAGCGCCCTGATCACCCTGGTCGAACACGCCCTGCTGGCCAGACTGCGCTGACCCGCCGGCCCTCCTCCGTGAGGTACGGCACGTGCCCGCCTTCCGCCCCTCGGGCGGGGGCGGGCACGGGCGCTGTGGCGCATAACGGTTCGGTAGGCATTTGGAGATCGTCATTGACCCACAGTGACCGACTCGATCCGATATGCGCGGATGACCTTGAGGTTTGGGGTCACCTGCCCACAAATGTCCAATTTGCTCGTGCCTGACCGGGTACGGAGTGCTGTTTGTCCCGAATCCCTGCACGTGCTGAAATTCCAGCTACCCCGTAGTCATCGTTGGCAGTTCCACCCACAGCGGGCTGCGGCCACCGGGGGAAGCCGCTGGATAGATCCATGGCCGCCAGTCGGTCGAGAGGTTGTTGTCGAGTGAGGCGTAAGCAGCCAGTCACCCCGCAGCGCTCAGAGCCCCGCCAGAGTGAGCCGGGCGGTAGCGGCCAGGCACCCGCAGGGTTCTCCGCGTTCAGCCCCACCGAGGAGCGGACCGGCCCCGGGCCGTCCGTCGTGCTCGGCGGCGGACCGAAGCCGGGCCAGTCCCCCAAGGGCTCCGACACCGACGAGCGGCGTGCCGCCGGCGGCGGCCGGTACGAGTTCCTGTCCCCGCTGAACTGGCGGGTGCCGACCCGCCTCGTCGCGATCCTGCTGATCCCGGTCATCATCGGCCTGGTCTTCGGCGGTCTTCGCGTCAACACCTCGTTCGACGACTGGGTCAAGGCCGACAAGGCGCTCAAGACCGCGGACCTGGCCCGCACCGCGACGGTGCTGGCCGACGCCCTGGAGAACGAGCGCGACTTCACCGCCGCGCCGCGGATCACCGGCAACGACCCCAACGGGGACGTGAAGAAGTACCGCGGTCTGACCGACCAGGCGCTGGCGGCCTACAACAAGGCCTTCGCCAAGGTGAAGGACGACGCCACGCTGTCGCGCCGCAACGAGGCGTTCCAGCTGCTCGTCGCCGACCTCCCGCACCTGCGGGACAACGCCTACAAGCCGGAGCTGTTCGCCACCGCGACCCCGGCCGCGTACTCCGCGATGTTCGCGCCGCTGCTGGCGATCGACAACTCGGTCGGCTTCGGCAGCTCCAGCGAGACCAGCCGCGGCCGCTCCATCTACGCCATGTCGCTGGCCAAGGCCTCCGCCTCGACCCAGCGCGTACTGATGACCCACCTGCTGGTCGGCATCGGCACCAACACGGTCACCAGGTACGAGAACGTCGAGCTGATCCAGACCCTGCTGGTCTCCGCCAAGCTCGAGCAGACCGCGATCAGCGAGTTCACCACCGGCAGCACCGCCGAGGACGCCAAGGTCTACGCGGACGCGATCGGCGAGCAGGCCTCGGCCGATCTGCGCTCCCCGCACCGGATGCCCGGCGGCCAGGCCATCCCGACCGTCCAGGGTCTGATGAACATCGGTCTGGCGTACTCCGCGGCCGCCTCGGCCGGCGAGACCAAGGGCAAGGAGCAGGCCCGCGCCACCTTCGAGGCCGCCACCGCCGAGGGCCTGAACCTCGACAACTGGACCCAGGCCACCGGTGGCCACATCAACACCCTGCGCAACACCGAGAACAAGCTGCTCGACCAGGTCGTGGCCGGCGCCGCGAACATCAAGTCGCGCGCCCAGACCGACGCCATCCTGAACTCGGCGATCGTGATCGCGGCGCTCGCGCTGGCCGGTCTGCTCACCGGCTTCATCGCCCGCTCGATGATCCTCGGCATGCGCGTGCTCAACAGCGCCGCGCTGGAGATCGCCAACCACCGTCTGCCGGACCTGGTCGAGAAGCTCTCCAAGACCGACCCGGACCGGGTGGACACCTCGGTCGCGCAGATCCCGCTGTGGGGCAAGGACGAGATCGGCGAGGTCGCCCGCGCCTTCGACCAGGTCCACGCCCAGGCGGTCTCGCTCGCCGCCGAGCAGGCCCTGCTCCGAGGCAACCTGAACGCGATCTTCTCCAACCTGTCGCGCCGCAGCCAGAGCCTGATCCAGCGCCAGCTGGCGCTGATCACCGACCTGGAGAACAACGAGGCCGACCCGGACCAGCTGGAGAACCTCTTCAAGCTGGACCACCTCGCGACCCGTATGCGCCGCAACGGCGAGAACCTCCTCGTCCTCGCCGGTGAGGAGCCGGGCCGCCGCTGGAACACCCCGGTGCCGCTGGTCGACGTGCTCCGCGCCGCCGCCTCCGAGGTGGAGCAGTACGAGCGCATCGAGCTGGCCGGCATACCCGACGCCGACGTCGTCGGCCCCGCCGTGACCGACCTCGTCCACCTGCTCGCCGAGCTGCTGGAGAACGCCACCTCGTTCTCCAGCCCGCAGACCCGGGTGCTGGTCAACGCCACCCGCCTGCCGGACGGCCGGGTGCTGGTGGAGATCCACGACAAGGGCATCGGCCTCACCGCCGAGGACTTCGCCGAGATCAACGAGAAGCTGGCCGAGCCGCCCACGGTCGACGCCACCATCTCCCGCCGCATGGGCCTGTTCGTGGTCGGCCGCCTCTCGCAGCGCCACGACATCCGGGTCCAGCTCCGCCCCTCCGGCGAGTCCGCCGGCACCACCTCCCTGGTGATGCTCCCGCAGATGCTGGTCCAGCTGAGCGCGCGTCCCGAGCCGGAGGAGGAGTTCACGGTCTCCCGCATCTTCGCCGAGCAGGAGCCGGCCGCCGAGGCCTGGGACCAGGTCGGTCCGGCCCGCAGCGCCGCCGAACTGGGCTTCGACGACCACCTCACCGGCAACACCGGCACCAGCGGCTTCAGCCCGGCGCTGGAGTCCGTCCAGCGCTCGCAGCGGCTCGAGCAGCGCCGTCTGGCGGCTCTGGAGTCCGGCGAGGGCGACGGCGAGCAGGAGCCGCTGGAGGCCGAGCTGGTCGAGCCGCCGTACGGCGAGAGCTACGCCGACCAGGGCTACCAGCAGCAGGACCAGTACGGCCAGGGGCAGTTCGCCGGCCAGCCGTACGCCCAGGACGGCTACCGCGAGTACCCCGAGTACGCGGACGACCAGTTCCAGGGCAACGCCCAGTACCAGGACCCGCAGTACCAGGGCGCGCCGTACGGCCAGGAGCAGCCCTTCGCCCAGGACGGCTACCAGGACTACGGTCAGGACCAGTACGGGCAGGACCAGTACGGCGGGCAGCAGTACGGCCAGGACCAGTACGGCCGTGGCGGCTACGACCAGCAGTACGACCAGGGCTACCAGCCGTTCGGCGGCGGCCGGGCCGAGGAGGCGCCCGCCGGGCGCCCCTACGGCCAGGAGGAGCCCCCGGCGGCGCTGCCGCCCTCCCAGGGCGGGACGCTCGGCTCGGGGCTGCCCCAGCGCCGCCCGGGCCAGCAGCTGGCCGGCTCGTCCGCCAACGCCGGTTCGGTGTTCGGCGGCGGCGACCAGGGCGGCCGGTCGGACGGCGAGAAGCCGAACTGGTTCACCGGCGCCCGGGACACCGGCGGCGACTCGGAGCAGCGCGGCCACCAGGTGTCGGCGCTCGGCGGCTACGGCCCGACCGGTCCGACCAGCTCGCCGGCCGGCGACTGGCAGTCCCCCAACGACGGTGACTGGCAGCGCGCCGAGCAGCTGCGCGAGCCGGCGGCCGGCGGCACCACGCCGTCCGGTCTGCCGCGCCGGGTGCCCAAGCAGAACCTGGTCCCCGGCAACGCCAAGCCGACTCCGCAGGACGGCCCGCAGGTCTCCCGCAACCCGGAGGAGGTGCGCGGGCGCCTGACCAACCTGCGCCGCGGCGTGGAGCAGGGCCGAAGCGCCGGCGGCGACCCGGGCGCGACCGGTAGCTTCCGGATCGATCCCCAAGAAATTTCCCAGCAGGGCCGGTCCGGCAACGGACAGCAGAACAACAGCACCGATCTCTTCGGCGGCTCGAACCACCAGGAGCGTTGAGTTGAGTCAGATGAGCCAGGCCGCACAGAACCTGAACTGGCTGATCACCAATTTCGTGGACAACACCCCCGGGGTGTCGC
>NZ_JBEZIR010000241.1:0-4112 GCF_040651175.1 Kitasatospora sp. NPDC048540 | reverse complement strand
GGAGGTCCAGGACCTCCGGCGCCGGCCCAGGGGCTCCCTGCACCTGGGCATAAAAATGGACTAGACCAACTCCCCCGTCAAGACCACCACTTGCCCCTTGAGCCGCCCTTAAGGTTGGGCATCCCCGGGACCACGCGCCGGGTCAGTACCGCAGCGCGGAGGCGACCTCCGCCTTGACCGTCCCCGACAGCGTCCGGTTGGTGGTCGCGGTCGCCTGCGCGGTACCGCCGGCCGTCACCTCCGGCACGCTCACCAGCACCACGTCCAGCAGGTTGCCGCTGGCGTCGTTGAAGTTGACCTGCACCGTGTACTGGTAGCCCTGGGAGCCGGTGTTCTTCACGGTGATCGGCGCCTGGAGGTGGCCGTCGGAGGCCGAGGTGACCGAGCCGAGCGAGATGTCACTCTTGGCGTCCAGCCCGCCCTTGACGCTCGCCAGCGCCGAGGACGCGGCGGCCGCCGCCGAGGACACGGCGGAGCCCGCCGCCGAAGCCGCCGCGGAGCCCGCGCCGGAGGCGAGGCTCTGGGCCGCCGACCCCGCGGCCGAGGCGGCCGCCGACAGCCCGGACTGCAGCGCCGAGGACACCGTCGGCGACGGGTTCGTGCTCGAGGAGCAGGCCGACAGTGCGGCTCCGCCCACCAGCGCGGCCACCACCGCCACCGCGGTCACCGTGCCCCGCCGCCCTGTCCCGCTCCCACGACCCGGCACGATCCGACGCTCCATGACCACTCCTCACTCGGCTGGCCCCCGCCCACCACCCTTGGCCCGCCCCTGGTCACCGGCCACCCGGCAGAGCGGTTCGGGTGAGCGCCGGCCACCGCGGACCCGGCCCACCCCGGGCCACCCGGGCCCGGCGGGCGCATACCATGACGCGGACGGCCGGGGCGGCCCGGCAGGCGACGGAAGAGGTACCGCGGTGGCGCGCAAGCTCGGCGAGCTGGAGGCGGAGATCATGGACCGGCTCTGGGGCTGGGGCCGCCCGGCCACCGTCCGCGAGGTGGTGGACGACCTCAACCTGCACCGCCCGGTCGCGTACACCACCGTGCTCACCGTCGCCGACATCCTGCACACCAAGGGGCTGCTGAGCCGGGAGAAGTCCGGCCGGGCCTGGGTCTACGCGCCCACCCGCAGCCGTGAGTCCTACACCGCCGAGCTGATGCGCGAGGCCCTCGGCGGCACCCCGGACACCCCCGCCGCGCTGGCCCGGTTCGTCGAGCAGATCTCCCCCGCGGAGCTCGCCGCGCTGCGGGCCGCGCTGGCCGGACTGGCGGACGGCGGGCCCGGTACGGACGGGCCCGCGGACGGCGGCGCCGGGGCCCGGCCGTGACCGCCGCCCTGCTGCTGGCCGCCTGGGCCGTCACCGTCGCGGCCGTGCTGCCGCGGCGGCTGGCCGGGGCCGCCTGGACCCGGCGGGCGCCGGTGCTCGGCGTGCTGGCCTGGCAGGCGCTCGGGGTGTCCGCCGTCGCCGCGGTCGCGCTGGGCGTCCGGCAGCTGGTCGATCCCGCTCCGCACCACCACGACCGGCTGCTGCACCTGTGCGGCCTGTCCGCCCCCGCCGGGACGGTGTCCCGGCTGGCGCTCGCGGCGGCGCTGGCGGTCGTCCTGGTGCCGGCCGCGCTCTTCGCCCGGCGGCTGGCGGCCGCCGCCCGCGGACGCGCCCGGCACCGGACCCTGCTCGACCTGGCGGGCCGGCGCGACCTGGTCCCCGGCGCGCTGGTGCTGGAGCACCCGGCGCCCGCCGTCTACTGCCTGCCCGGGCGCCGGCGGCGGGTGGTGGTCAGCCGGGGCGCGCTGGACGCGCTGACCCCCGAGCAGCTGGCGGCCGCCCTCGCCCACGAGCAGGGCCACCTGACCGGCCGCCACCACCTGGCGGCCTGCGCGGCCGAGGCGTTCGCCCGCAGCTTCGCCCCGCTGCCGCTCGGCCGGCTGGTCGAGGAGGAGACCCGGGCCCTGCTCGAGATGGCCGCCGACGACCGGGCACTGCGCGGGCACTCCGTACGGGCGCTGGCCGGTGCGATGAGCGTGGTCGCGGCCGGTCCGGCACCGTCCGCCGCGCTCACCGCCGGCCACCACGCGCTGGCCCGGGCCGGCCGGCTGGCCACCCGGCAGCCGCGCCCGCCGCGCGCCCTGGTGGCGCTCGGTGCGGCGGCCGCCGCGCTGACCGCCGGGGTGCCGCCGGTGCTGGCCTGCCTGCCGCACCTGCTCTGAGCCGGCCGCCCGCTCCGCCCGGCCGTCGGGCGGCTCAACTCCCCGGGCCCGGCGGCCGGTCCGCGTACGCCTTGAGCGCCGACACCAGCGCCCCCAGACCGAGCAGCAGCAGGACGACGCCCAGCCAGACGGCGGCCGGGGTCGCGGCGTGCTGCTGCTCGGCGACCGAGGAGTAGTTGCCGGGCGGGGGCGCGCCGGTACCGGTGACCACCCGCCCCGCGACCGGGCCGCAGAAGTCGTCGCTCCCCATCGGCTCGCCGTGGCAGGTGACCGGGCCGTCGTCGGGCAGGCCCAGGAACAGGCAGACGCCGCCGACCGTGATCAGCACCAGCGCGCCGACCAGAGCGCCGGCGCGGTCCTCGGGCTGTGCCACGGCCCGCCTCCCCCGCATCGCCCCGGCCTCACCCCCATCATCGGCGCGGGCCCGGCCCGGGCCAAGGGTTGTGACGGCTTGCCTTGCGGGCGCCCTTTCTACTAATTTGCTTAGGAGATTAGTAGTGATGGACGGACCCCGACCCCGACCCCAGGGAGCAGCACCACATGGGCCAGCACCGCCTCCCCTCCCCCGCCGGCCGGCGCCGCCTCGGCGCCCTGGCCCTCGGCGCGGGGGGCGCCCTGCTGCTGCCGGCGGTCGCCGCGCACGCCGAGCCCAAGCCCTCCCTGGAGCAGGTCCAGCGGCAGGTGGACACGCTGTACGAGGAGGCGGAGGCGGCCACCGAGCAGTACAACGGGCTCCAGGAGCGCCAGCAGCAGCTGCAGGCCCGCACCGGCACCCTCCAGCAGGAACTCGCGGTCCAGCAGGGCCGGTTCAACGCACTGCGGGAGACCCTCGGCGCGGTGGCCGCCGCCCAGTACCGCACCGGCGGCCTCGACCCGGCGGTGCGCCTGATGCTGACCTCGGACGCGGACGACTTCCTGGAGAGCGCCGGCCGCCAGGACACCGCGGCCGCCACCCAGGTCGGCGCCCTGGAGCAGCTCAAGGGCCAGCAGCGCCGGCTCGACCAGCTGCGCGCGGAGACCGCCGGCCGGCTCGGCGAACTCGACGGCGCCCGGCAGGCCGCGGCGGCCAAGAAGGCCGAGGTGCAGGGCCGGCTCGCCGAGGTCCAGCGGATCCTGGGCGGCCTCAAGGCGGGTGAGCGGGCCCGGGTGCTGGCCGGCGACCGGCCCGCCGCCTCACGCAGCAGCGCCCGCACCCCGTACACCGGCCCGGCCACCGGGCGCACCAAGGACATCCTCGACTTCGCCCACGCCCAGCTCGGCAAGCCCTATGTGTACGGCGCCACCGGCCCCGGCTCGTACGACTGCTCGGGGCTGACGCTGAAGGCCTTCGCGGCGGGCGGGGTGTCGCTGCCGCGCACCTCGCAGGCCCAGTTCGCGGCCGGCCAGAAGATCGACAAGAGCCAACTCCAGCCCGGCGACCTGGTGTTCTACTACGCGGACCTGCACCACGTCGGCATCTACCTGGGTGACGGGAAGCTGCTGCACGCCCCGCGCACCGGCAAGACCGTGGAGATCGTCGGCGTCGACGTGATGCCGTACGCGGGTGCGGTCCGCTACTGACGCCGCGGGCCGCCCTGCCCGGGCGGGCCGGGCGGGGCCGCACCGCGGGGGCTCAGAGCGCGGAGACGTTGACCGCGCTCGGGCCCTTCTGGCCGTCCTGGATCTCGAACTCCACGTGCTGGCCCTCGGCGAGGGTCTTGAAGCCGTTGCCCTGGATCGCCGAGAAGTGGACGAACACGTCCTTGCTGCCGTCCTCGGGTGCGATGAAGCCGAAGCCCTTCGTCTCGTTGAACCACTTGACCTGGCCCTTGATCTTCGCCATCGGAGCTCTCCTCGCGCACGCGTCGGCGCGGCCCGGCGGCCGCCCCCACCCCCTCAAAACCACTGGGGGGGCCCCGCGAAACGG
>NZ_JBEZIR010000240.1:0-4260 GCF_040651175.1 Kitasatospora sp. NPDC048540 | reverse complement strand
CCCCTCCCGGCCCCGGACTTGCCCCCCGCGGGGCGGCGCCCCCGCCTACGGACCGCCACCCCCTGTGGGTGTGCCGGACGGACGGCGAAGGAATGCGGCGTTACGTGCTCCGTCGTTCAGCGAGGACGGGTGCGGGGGCCGGACCGGCCGAGTCCGCTCCGTCGTTGTCCGCAGCGGCCGCGGCATCGCTTCGCGCCCTGGCCACCTTGGCCGCCAGTGCCCGGAATTGCGGCTGGCGTTCCTTGAGTTGGGCCAGGAAGGGGGTGGCCAGACAGATCGAGGAGTAGGCCCCGACCGCAAGGCCGATGAAGAGCGCCAGGGCGATGTCGTTGAGGGTTCCGGCTCCGAGCATGCCGCCTCCGATGAAGAGGAGGGCGGCGACCGGAAGGAGCGCGAGCACCGTGGTGTTGACGGATCTGACCAGTGTCCGGTTGAGGGCGTGATTGGCCACCTCGCTATAGGTCCGGCGGTTCTGTTTCGCCAGCCCGCGGGTGCTCTCCTTCACACCGTCGAAGACGACGACGGTGTCGTAGAGGGAGTAGCCGAGGATGGTGAGGAACCCGATGACCGTGCCCGGCGTGACCTCGAACCCGACCAGGGCGTAGATTCCGACGGTGATCACGAGGTCGTGGACGAGCGCCACCAGGGCGGCCATGGCCATGCGCCACTCGAAGGCTATCGCCAGGTAGACGGTGACGAGTGCCATGAAGATGGCCAGCCCGTAAGCGGCTTTCTCGCTGATCTCCTTGCCCCAGCTCGGCCCCACGATCTGGGTGTTGATGTCCTCCGCGGGGACGCCCAGGCGCTGGGACAGCTCGCCGACCATCTGCTGCGGATCGGACTTCTCGTGGGAGCTGACCTGGATCCGGACCTGCCCGTTGTCGGTGGACTGCACCACTGCGGTGCTGTCGTGGGTGATCTCGTCGATCGCGTGCCGTGCCTGGTCCGCGCTGACCTGAGGTGCCGCCACCGTGTAGACGGAACCACCGGAGAACTCGATGCCGAAGCTCAGTCCGCGGACTCCGAGGCCGACCACCGAAGCCAGCAGGAGCAGGCCGGACAGGGCGTACAGCAGTTTGCGTCTGCCGATGAAGTTGATGCTGGTCTGGCCCGTGTGGAGGCGATGACCGAGGTTTCGGATGTTCATCATGGGTCTCAGGCCTCCTCGGCCGTCGGCTCGGTGGGTCGGCGGCGTGAGCGCCGGATCGTGCGGGCGTTGAGGCTGCGCGGGTCCAGGCCCGACCACTTGTGCCCGTTGGCGAAGAACTTGAGCCGGGCGAGCAGGACCATCAGGGGCTTGGTGAACAGGAAGATCACGACCACGTCCAGCAGGGTGGTGAGCCCCAGGGTGAAGGCGAAGCCCTGCACCTTGCCGACGGTGACGAAGTAGAGCACGGCCGCGGCGAGGAAGGACACGAAGTCCGAGACCAGGATGGTGCGTCGCGCCCGCGGCCAGGCACGCTGGAGCGCGGAGCGCAGTGGCGCGCCTTCGCGGATTTCGTCGCGGATGCGTTCGAAGTACACGATGAAGGAGTCCGCAGTGATGCCGATGGCGACGATGGCTCCGCAGACGGCCGGCAGGTTGAGCGCGAATCCGATGCTCGCGCCGAGAAGGCTCATGACGGAGTAGGTCAGCGCGGCGGACACCGCGAGCCCGGCCACGGACACCAGGCCGAGGCCTCGGTAGTAGGCGAGGGAGTACAGGACGACCAGCGCGAGACCGACCATTCCGGCGAGCAGGCCCGCGTGGAGCTGTTCACCGCCGAGTTGAGGGGAGACGGTGGTGACGTCGCTCTTCTCGAAGGCGAGCGGGAGCGCCCCGTAACTCAGGACGCTTGCCAGATCACGGGCCTGTTCCTGAGTGAAGGTGCCGGTGATTTGTGCGTTTCCTCCGGCTATGGGGCCGTTGACTGCCGGCGCGGAGACCACTTGGCCGTCCATGACGATGGCGAACTGGTTCTGCGGGGCGTCCTGCTGTGCCAGATGGCCGGTCGTGGCCGCGAACGACTTGCTGCCCTTCCCGTTGAACTCCAGGTTCACCTGCCACTGATTGGTGCTGGGGTCGATGGCCGCCTGGGCTTTGGAGATGTCGACGCCATCCACGGCGACCGGGCCGAGTGCGTACTTGGCGTAGGCACCGGATCGCTCGTCCTGTGCACAGGCCACCGTGTCGGCCTCGGGAGAGGCCTGGTGATCGGTACGCTGCGCAGCGTCCGTACAGTCAATGGTGTCGAACTGCTGCTTGATACTCGCAGGGGGCACGCCCATCCCGGGTGCGCCGCCAGGGGCTTGTTCCGCGAGAACCGGGCGGAAGAACAGCTTGGCCGTCTTGCCGACTTGGTCGATCGCATCCTGGGTGTTGCTGCCCTTGGGGATGTTGATGATGATGCTGCGGCTGCCCTGGGTCTGTACTTCGGCCTCCGAGACTCCCATCCCGTTCACACGCTTGTGGAGAATGGACACGGCGGTGTTCATGTTCTCCGGGGTGATGGCCGAGGATTCAGCCGGGTTCGCCGTAAGAGTGAGACTCGTGCCACCAGCAAGGTCGACGCCCAGTTTGGGTTTGGTGTGCCCGGTGGCGACCATGCCGGCCGCCAGGGCAGCAATGATCACGAGCACGAGGGCCAATACACGGCCGGGGTATCCGTCACGGGGTCGTCGTTTGAGTGTTGCCACGTTCTCGACTCTCTGTGTTCAGCGTTCACGTTGGCGGTGCCGTTGTCGTCGGCGGCTTCGCCTGGACGTGGCACGGGGCCGGACGGTTCCCAGGGCGTCACAAGTGCACGCCGCAGGGGTTCTTGCATTCCAGGATTGGTGACCGGCCACCGACGAGCCGTCCACCAAGCGGTGGATAGGGCGGGTGATCGGGGGATGGCTGCCGTCGGCGCGCAGCCGGGGCACGGGCCGTCCGCCGGGTGGTAAGCGTCGTCCTCAGCGGTCGCGGACACCAAGAGCTTGCTCCGCGGGCGTGGCGGACGGGGCCGGTACGGCAGGCCGCGCGACAATCGGGATAAAGGATCGGAGCGGAAGCATTAGTCTCGGAACTATGGGAGCGATGCGACAGGGACTCATCATTCGAACATTCATTCCATGCATGCCGACGCCCCGCGCCTACAGGCAATCTCAATGAGTGGATACCGGAAGGCCCTGATCGAGCTCGCCCTTCGGCAGGCCCTGCGTTCCCGCTGCCGCTACCGTGTGGGTGCCGTCCTGGGCGCCGGCAATCGCGTTCTCGCAGCTTCACCGAATCTGCGCCGGAACAACCCGGTCGTCGACTTCCGACATGCCACGTTCCATGCCGAGGAAGCAGTCCTACGCCGCTCGCGCCCGCTCCCGGGAAGCGTTCTTTACATCGCTCGCGTCAGTCGCGCGGAAATCCCGGCCATTGCCCGTCCCTGTCCGCGCTGCCAACGGAACCTGGCAGCTGCCGGCATCACCCGCGCCTACTACACGGCAGGCCCCGACCTGGTCCAGATGATCGACATTCCGGCCATCAAGCCACTCCCGTAGCAAGGAACTTCCCTGCTGCCGCACGGCTGCGCCCGGCCGGCCCCGCTCTCATCGGGTTCTACCGGCGGCGGCCCCCGCCGGTAGCAGGACGCAGCCCCGTCGGAGAACGCCGATGCCGACGCAGGCCCGTCCCAGGGCCGGCGCAGGCCAGACGGCGGCCCGTCGGCCACACGCTGGACCCGCCGGGGGTGTCGCGCTCAGAGCGTTACACGTCCGGCAGCACTCGGACCAGAAGTCGGTTCCAGCGCACGGACCGCGAAGGGGGCGCGGCGCGGCTCCCGGGTTCGAGCTCGCGGCGGCGTCCACCAGGAAGCCTGGTGCCCTCGACGCCGGGAGGGCCGCACTCGGGTCCGAGACGCTCTACCCGCCACACGCCCGGGGCCGTATCCTCTGACACCACCCGCCCGCCCCGTCGGCGTCCTCGGGGCGGGCGGGTGCGGGAGTATGCTCCGGCTTCGGCCTCGGCTGCTCCGGTGACAGACGGCCCGGCACCATCGGCTGCCAGCACGGCTCAGAGATGGGTGAACGGGTACTGAAGCCCCGCGTGGACAGTGGACCGGGCGGCGCACGGCGCGAGCGAGCCGAAACGAGCGATCCCGGCGGACAGCGGTCGAGGATCAGAATCAGAGGCTGCCGAGGGTGACGTCGACGGTCCTGGTCTGCCCGTCGCGCTGGTAGGTCACGGTGACCTTGGCGCCGGGCTGGAGCGAGGCCAGCGCGGTGGTGAGCGAGCCGATGGTGGTGATCTTC
>NZ_JBEZIR010000239.1:0-4414 GCF_040651175.1 Kitasatospora sp. NPDC048540 | reverse complement strand
GCCTGCTCGCTGGGCGGCGGGACCTGGTTGTCGGCGAAGTCGGTGCCGTCGACCTTGAGCTGGGCGACCAGCGAGCATGGGCCGCCGCGGTGCGTCCGGAACGTAATACCCTGGAGGCTGTATACCCGTTACCGCCTCTGGAAGGACCACCGTGGAGCTCGCTTCGTACGCCGACTTCGCCGTCCGGCTGGTGAACAGCGAGGAGCCCGAGCGCGGCACCGACGGACTGACCACGGTGGACGCGGTGCGCGCGCTGTTCAAGGTCCCCTCGCGGGCCGCCGCGCTCACCGACGAGTCCGATCTGCCCAGGCTGCGTGCGGTCCGCACCCGGCTGCGCGGGGTCTTCGAGGCCGCCGCCGAGGGCGAGGACGTCCGGGCGGTCGACCTGCTGAACAGCCTGATGGTCGAGTACCCGGTCAGCCCGATGGTCTCCGGCCACGACGACCTGGACGAGACCGGCAGGCCCCACTGGCACCTGCACCTGGCCGACAACGCGCCCACCGCGGCCGCCAACTACGCCGCCGTGGCCTGCATGGGCCTGGCCATCCACCTCACCGAGCTCGGCGTGGACCGGCTCGGCATCTGCCAGGCCGCGCCCTGCCGCAACGCCTACCTGGACACCTCCACCAACCGCTCCCGCCGGTACTGCTCCGACCGCTGCGCGACCCGCGCCAACGTGGCCGCCTACCGGGCGCGCAAGCGTGAGGAGGCGCAGCGGGGCGAGGCACTGCGCGGGGAGGCCCAGCGGGGAGAAGCGCTGCGCGGGGCCCAGCTCACTCCCCGTCCCTGAGCGCCGGCGGGGTGCGGTCCACCCCCAGCCGGCGCACCGCCGCGGCCGGCAGCAGCGTCCACGGCCAGCCGGCCAGCGCCCGCGCCAGCCAGGGCGCCGGGGCGAGCCAGGCCGGGGCCGGCCGCAGCCTCAGCAGCACCCGGCCGAGCACCAGCTCGTCCGGCACCGCGCCGTACTCCCGGCTGTCGGTGCGCACCAGCGGGTTGTCGGAGAGCATCCACCAGCCGCCGGGGCGGCGGCCGACGGCCCGTTTGACCACCAGCAGGTCCTGCTGGAAGGGGTGCCGGAATAGCACCACGGCGCCCGGCCGCAGCGGCGCGCCGTAGCGGACCAGCACCTGGTCGCCGTCGCGCAGCAGCCGGCGCATCGACGGCCCTGCCACGTCCACCACCCCGAACGGCGCACCGCCGCCGCGCCGACTCACCGGCATCCGTTCACCCCTGACCTCGTGTCCGCTGCTGTGCACCCTCCAGTGTGGCGTGCCCGGCGCACCGCCCGGTATCGGCCGGTTCGGCCTCCTCCTTTGGTCCCGGGCCCACGGGGCAGACGCGAAGTGCGGGGTGCGTGCGGGTAATCTCGGGCGCGGGAAGACGATCCAAGGAAGGACTCCCATGTTCTCTCGTCTGTTTGCTCCGCGCGTCACCGCGCACGCCCACTGCGACCTGCCCTGCGGTGTCTACGACCCGGCCCAGGCCCGGATCGAGGCCGAGTCGGTGAAGGCCACTCAGGAGAAGTACCAGGCCAACGAGGATCCGCAGTTCCGCGCGCGCGCCATCGTCATCAAGGAGGAGCGCGCCGAGCTGGTCAAGCACCACCTCTCCGTGCTGCACACCGACTACTTCAAGGCCCCGCACTTCGAGGCCTACCCGGGGCTGCACGACCTGTTCAACCGGGCCGGCAAGGCCGCTTCGGCCGCCAAGGCCTCCTCGGACCCGGCCACCGGCCAGGCCCTGCTCGACCTGATCGCCGAGATCGACGCCATCTTCTGGGAGACCAAGAAGGCCTGATCACGGCAGCCACTGCCCCGGCGGAGCCCCGGCCCGCCGGGGCAGTGGCGTACCCGGCCATACCCTGCGGACCGGCGCCGCGTCCAGGGCCGGAAGGTCCCCGCGCGGGCCGCCGTAGGGGCAGAAAGTCCTTCCCGGCCCGGCCCCGCGTCCGAGTACGCTCGCCATATGATCCGCACCGCCGTCACCGCCGACGTCCCCGTCATCCACGCCCTGATCCGCGAGCTGGCCGAGTACGAGAAGGCCCCGCAGGAGGCCAGGGCCACCGAGGAGCAGCTGCAGGACGCGCTGTTCGGTGCGCACCCGGCGCTGTTCGGCCTGATCGCCGAGGACGACGCGACCGGGGAGCCGGTCGGTTTCGCGCTGTGGTTCCGCAACTTCTCCACCTGGCGCGGGACCCACGGGGTGTACCTGGAGGACCTGTACGTCCGTCCGGGCAACCGCGGCGGCGGCCACGGCAAGGCGCTGCTGACCGAGCTGGCCCGGATCTGCGTCGAGCGCGGCTACTCCCGGATGGAGTGGTCGGTGCTGGACTGGAACGCGCCGTCGATCGGTTTCTACAAGTCGCTGGGCGCCGTCCCGATGGACGGCTGGACCGTCTACCGGCTCACCGACGAGCCGCTCGCGGCGCTCGGATCGACCCCGCGCTGAGCCCGTGGCGGCCGTCGGGTTCGCTCGTTCCCGTGACGGTGGCCGAAGATCACGACATCTGTCCCCCGATCGCGGTAACGTCACGGGCGGATGCACGGCGTTCCGGCCCTTCCCAGTGGGTATGACCGGAACGTACCGCACCACCGCTGCGCACAGTTGGGGCGAAGCAGTTGAGCCATGCAAGAGGAAGTGCCGCGGCCGTTCGGCCGCAAGCACCGCGCGTCACCCAGGAGGTGAGGGTGTCCCAGATCGACGGCGAGCCCGGAGTGAAGGACTTCGTGGAGGTCCGGCTGCCCGCTGCGGGGGCCTACCTCTCGGTGCTGCGAACGGCGACAGCCGGTCTCGCGGCCCGGTTGGACTTCACCCTGGACGAGATCGAGGATCTCCGGATCGCGGTGGACGAAGCCTGCGCCATCCTGCTCCAGCAGGCTGTCCCGGGTTCCGTCCTGAGCTGCGAGTTCCGGCTGGTCGGCGACTCCCTGCGGGTCACGGTCAGCGCACCGACCACGGACGGGCGGGCCCCCGAGCGGGACACCTTCGCCTGGACGGTGCTCTCCGCGCTGGCGGGCGAGGTGGAGTCCTCGGTCGAGGCGGACAACACGGTCAGCATCAGCCTGCACAAGAAGCGCGGCGGGTCGTCCACCCCGGCGTAGCCCGTCGTGCCGCAGTATCCGCCGTACGCACGGTGTCGTATTCACCGCGCGTACGGCGCCCCGTATCGCAGTGCTCTGCGGTACAACCAGTGAGAAGTGCTCCCGGAACGGAACGGGTGATCGCCGTGAGTGATCTGGACCGCACAGCTGCCGCCGCCGGCGCGGCCGCCGCCGACCTGACCGTCCGTGCCGAGTCCGCGGTCCTCGACCGCGGTACGGCCGGCCCTGCCGTACCGCCGCAGGCGAGCGCCGCCCGCACCGCCGCCCAACCCGACGCGCACCCGAAGGACTCCCACCGGATGACCCAGCCGACCGATCCGACGCCCGAGCGGCCCGAGGCGGTGCCCGCGGGCCAGAGCGACGCGGACGGGCTCAGGGCCGCCGCGGAGGCCGTCCGCGGCGCCGTGCCCGCCCAGGGGCACCGCTCGGGCGCGCCGGACCGGGAGGCCGCACGGGCCCTGTTCGTGCGGCTGGCCGCGCTGCCGGAGGGGTCCACCGAGCGGGTGGAGATCCGCAACCAGCTGGTGCGGATGCACATCCCGCTGGTCGAGCACCTCGCCCGGCGGTTCCGCAACCGGGGCGAGCCGCTGGACGACCTGACCCAGGTCGCCACCATCGGTCTGATCAAGTCGGTGGACCGGTTCGACCACGAGCGCGGGGTGGAGTTCTCCACCTACGCCACGCCCACCATCGTCGGTGAGATCAAGCGGCACTTCCGGGACAAGGGCTGGGCCGTCCGCGTCCCGCGCCGCCTCCAGGAGCTGCGGCTCTCACTCACCACGGCGACCAGCGAGCTCTCCCAGCGGCACGGCCGCTCCCCCACGGTGCACGAGCTGGCGGAGCACCTGGGGATCTCCGAGGAGGACGTGCTGGAGGGCCTGGAGTCCGCCAACGCGTACTCCACCCTGTCGCTGGACGTGCCGGACAGCGACGACGAGTCGCCGGCCGTCGCGGACACCCTGGGCGCCACCGACGAGGCGTTGGAGGGCGTGGAGTACCGGGAGTCGCTCAAGCCGCTGCTGGCCCAGCTGCCGCCGCGCGAGCAGAAGATCCTGGTGCTCCGGTTCTTCCGGAACATGACCCAGTCGCAGATCGCCGCCGAGGTGGGCATCTCGCAGATGCACGTCTCCAGACTGCTCGCCCGCACCCTCGCGCAGCTGCGGGAGAAGCTGCTCGTCGAGGAGTGAGACCGGGCGCGGACACGCCGACGGCCGGAGGGAAGAACCCTCCGGGCGTCGGTGCGCCGGTGCGGCTGGCCGGCGATGTCACGGCGGCGACGGCGCAGGCACACGCGGCGGTGACGGCCGCCTGGC
>NZ_JBEZIR010000238.1:0-4699 GCF_040651175.1 Kitasatospora sp. NPDC048540 | reverse complement strand
CACGACGAGCTCACCGACGGCGACCGCTACGCCGACCGCCACACCATGACCGTCACCAAGACCGACGGCTCCACCGTCCGCATGGAGGTCTACCTCTTCGCCGAGTTCGCCGCCGACGGCCGCTTCCGCCGCATCGAGGAGACCACCCTCATGCTCGAAGGCGCCGACGCCGACCGGAACCTCGGCAGCGCCCGCTGAGCCACATGGCCCGCCTGGCGCCCGATGCGCGGGGACAGGGGCCATCGCCGCGTCGCCGTCACGGCGCATCGTCCCCAAAGCGAGAGGAAGTGGTTGTCATGCTCGATGTGCTCATCGCCGGGGCCGGCCCGGTGGGGCTCTGGCTGGCCGCGGAGTTGCGTCTGCACGGGGTGGAGGTGACCGTCGTGGAACGCCGGGCCGCACCGGACGGACGGTCGCGCGCGGTCGGCGTGCAGGCCGGCACGCTGGACACCTTCGCCACCCGCGGCCTCGCGGAGCGGTTCATCGAACGCGGCACGCCGGTGCCGACCGGCCACTTCGGCGCGGCGACCACCCGGCTGGATTTCTCCACGGTCGGGGCGGTGCACCCGTTCATGCTGGCGCTCGGTCAGTCCGTCACCGAGCAGCTCCTGGAGGAGCACGCACGCGCCGTGGGCGCCCGGGTGCTGCGCGGGGAGGAGGTCGTCTCGCTCACCCAGGGCCCGGACGGCGTCGAGGCGGTGATCCGGGCCGACGGCTCCCACCGGACCGTGCGGGCCCGCTGGGTGGTGGGCTGCGACGGCACCCGCAGCGCGGTACGCCAGGCGGCCGGCATCGCCTTCCCCGGTCAGGACACCACCATGACCGGGTGGCTCGCCGACGTCGAACTGGACGACCCGCCCACGGGGCCGCTGGCCGCCACCGGGCCGGCCGGTTCGTTCCTGGTGGCCCCGATCGGCGACGGCGTCCACCGGCTGGCGGGCCTGTCCACGGTCACCGTGCACCGCAGCGCCGGCGAACCGCTGACCCTGGAGGAGGTGCGCGAGCAGACCCGCGCACTGCTGGGACGGGACCTGGGCATCCGCAACCCCCGGTGGCTGTCGCGCTACGGCAACGCCACCCGGCAGGCCGCGCGGTACCGGGCCGGACGGGTCCTGGTGGCCGGGGACGCGGCGCACATGTTCTTCCCCGCCGGTGGGCAGGGCATGAACCTCGGTATCCAGGACGCCACCAACCTGGGCTGGAAGCTGGCCGCCACCCTCCAGGGCCGGGCGCCCGACGGACTGCTCGACAGCTACGACACGGAGCGCAGGCCGGCCGCCCGCGCGGTCATCGACAACACCCGTGCGCAGCTGGCCCTGTTCGCGGCGGCGAGCCCGGAGCAGATCGCGCTGCGCGAGGTCTGGTCCGCCGCGCTGGCCGAACCGCGGACCAACCGGCAGTGGGCCCGACGGATCGCCGGCTTCGACGACCCGCTCCCCGCCGGCACCGCACCCGATGCGCACCCACTGACCGGCACGCGACTGGCCGGACTCGCCCTGGACGTCGCCGACGCGCCCACCCCCCACCCGCTGATGCATCACGGCCGACCGCTGCTGCTGGACCTCGGCGCAACGCGCACGCCGTGTTTCGCGCCCGGCCTGGACCACCGGACGGTGGCCGTCAATGCCGAGAAATCGCATCCGGTCTGGCGGGACGTCACCGCCGTCCTGATCCGGCCGGACGCCCGGATCGCCTGGGCCGCCACCGACACCGACCCGCAGCGCCGCGCCGGGGACTGCCGCGCGGCCCTGCGCACCCTGCGCCGCTGAACGCCGCCCGGTGAGCCCACCCGCCGGCCGCGCCCGGGCGTCCACTTCCACGGTGGACGGCCACCGGGACGAGCGGTGGCCCCGCTCCGGCGGCGTTCGGTGGTCGCTGGTCCATCGAGTGGTCGCAGGAAGCAATGCGGCGTGTTCCGGTGCGACACCGCTGCAGTGGACACAGGCCGCACACCCCTCCGGCAGGGCCGGGTGAACACGTGCGGCGGACAGCACCGGACAGTCCCCGTGAGCTTGATCCGCTGTGACGGACACCCTGGTCAGGGGTGTCCGTCACAGGGGATCGAGCCCAGAACCTCAACGCCGGCCGAGGTGCCGAACCCTCCTGGCCCGGCCCCGGCCGCCCACCCGGTTCGAGGAATCGCCGCCCCGCGACCCGGGCTCCTGAACGGTTCGTCCCCGCGGGGGTGGCTCCGCCGCCGCTGGTCCGACGGGCCCGCGGCCGGGAGCCGGCCGGATCAGGAGAGTGTCGGGATGACCGCCTGGACCTTGGAGGCGACTTCCTGGGGCAGCGTGACGTAGCCGACTGAGCCGATGGACTGCTGGGCGGGGGCACTGCTGGTGTAGGTGAGGAAGGCCTTCAGGGCGTCCAGCGACGCGGACTTGTTGCCCTTGTCGCAGACGATCTCGTAGGTGACCAGGACGATCGGGTAGGCGTTCGGCGCCGTGGTCGCGTAGTCGAGGTCGAGGGTCAGGTCGCCGCCGGTGCCGACGACCTTGGAGGAGGCGAAGGTGGTGGCGGCGTTCGCCGCGGTGGCCTCGACCGGGGAGGGGGCGCCGGTGGCGATCTGCGCGCTCTTGAGGTTGTTGGTCTGGGCGAAGGAGAGCTCGACGTAGCCGATCGAGTTCTTGACCTGCTTCACCTGGGCCGAGACGCCCGCGCTGCCGTTTGCCGACTGGCCGCCCTGGCCCGCCCAGGCTTTGCTCGGCGGGTAGGGCCAGGCGCCGTTCGAGGTCGCGGCGAGGTAGGCGGTGAGGTTGGCGGTGGTGCCGGAATCGTCCGAGCGGTGGATGCTCTGGATCTCGGCGTCGGGCAGGTTCACGCCGGGGTTGAGGGCGGCGATCGCCGGGTCGTTCCACTTGGTGATCTGTGAGTTGAAGATCTTGGCGATGGTGGGGGAGTCCAGGGTCAGTTTGTCGACGCCGTCCACGTTGTAGACGATCGAGATCAGTCCGGCGACCATCGGCAGGTCGATGGCCTGGCCGCCGGTGCAGACCTGCTTGGAGGCGTCGACGTCGGCTGGCTTCAGGGCCGCGTCGGTACCGGCGAAGGCGACCTTGCCCTCGTTGAACTGCTGGACACCGGCGCCGGAGCCGACCGCGCCGTAGTTGACGGTGACGGACGGACAGGCCGCACCGAAGGCGGCCTTCCACACGTCGATCGCATTGCCCTGGGCGGTGGAGCCGGCCCCGAGCAACTGGCCGGACCCGGCGCAGGCGATCGAGGCCCCACTCGCCGAACCGGAGGGGGGCGAGCTCGGCGAGCTCTCCGACCCGCAGGCGGAGGCGGATGCCAGAACGGCGAGCACGGCGGTGGAGGTCAGGAAACGGAAGCGGAAGGCAGCCCGTCGGGGCATGGCGGTCTCCAGGACGACGTCAGCGGCGGACGCAGCCACCATGGGCGCGCTCCCGCACACCCCGATCCCGACATGCCGTCACCTCCTCGCTCTCACCCACCCGGGGGATCGGTGCCACGAAGACGCGCTGGCTCTTGCGCGCGCCGGCGCGTTGGGCGATGGCGAGGATGGTGGGGTCGGCGCCGTCGGAGGCGGTCAGCAGGTCGATGACCGCCTGGTGGACGACTGCGCGGACCTGCTCGGGGTTCCTGCGGGTGCGTTCGGAGGGTTGTTTCGGAGGCATCTCCTCACCCCACGCGCTAGGCACAGATGTTTGCTTAATGGCCCCTCAAGGGACTACAGTCCTCACTGTAAGCACAGATCAGTGCTTAATGCCGAGGAGGCCGTCATGAAGAACCTGCTGTTCCCGAACAACACCCAGTTCTGGTACGAGACCCTGCGCTCGATGAGCCACATCGCCTACGGCGGCGCCGACTTCGGCGAGGTCGTCGCCACCGGCGAGCGCATCACCGAGGGCGACTACGACAGCTGGCACACCGAGTGGCTCGCCACCGCGGACCGGGTGGCGGACGAGGCCGAGCGCGCACTGAAGGCCGGTCACAAGGTCAGCGCCCGCGACGGGTTCCTGCGGGCGTCCAACTACTACCGCTCCGCCGAGTTCTTCCTGCACGGCCACCCGTGCGACCCGCGCCACGACCACGCCTACGACCGCAGCGTGGCCTGCTTCCGGGCGGCGGCCGCACTCTTCACCACCCCGGTCATCGAGCCGGTCGCCATCCCTTACGAGGGCACCACCCTGCCCGGCTACCTCTACCGGGTCGACACCACCGGCACGCCGCGCCCGACCGTGATCATGCACTCCGGTTTCGACGGCACCGCCGAGGAGATGCACTTCGGCGGCGCGCTGGCGGCCGTGGAGCGCGGCTACACCGTGCTGGCCTTCGACGGCCCCGGCCAGCCCGGACCGCTCCACCACCAGGGCCTGGTCTTCCGGACCGACTGGGAGAACGTCATCACCCCCGTGATCGACTTCGCCGAGACCCTCCCGGAGGTCGACAACAGCCGGATCGCGCTGCTGGGTTCCAGCATGGGCGGCCTCCTCGCCCCGCGCGCCGCCGCCTTCGAACACCGGCTGGCCGCCTGCATAGCCGTCGACGGCGTCTTCGACCTCGGCCAGGTCTCCGTCCGCTTCACCCCCCACGACCGCGAGGAGGCCGAGCGCCTGCTGCGCGCCGAGCACGCCCCCGACCTCGACGCCGCCCTCGACGCGGTCATGGCCGACAACGCCACCGCACGCTGGGCGTTCAACCACGGCATGTACGTCATGGGCGTCGACACCCCCCG
>NZ_JBEZIR010000237.1:0-4787 GCF_040651175.1 Kitasatospora sp. NPDC048540 | reverse complement strand
AACGACTACGACCCCGCCGGCAGCACCCAGATGTTCCGGGCGTTCGTCGACGAGGCCCCGGCCCCGCAGGCCCCGGGCTCCGTGACCACCTACGGGTGCGGTCGCGGGGCCCGGTCCCGGGCCGGTCGGGTCAGGACGCCAGCGGGGCGGGGATCCTCCCGGCGGCCGGCACCTGCTCCTCGGTGACCCGGCCCGCCAGCCGCGACCAGTCCCGGGCCGCCTCGCCGAGCAGGCCCAGCTCCGCGTGGCCGAGCGCCTGGGCCGCGTCGCAGCGCGCCGACTCCGGCGAGGAGTGGACATCCACGATCACTCCGTCGGCGCCGACCGCGGCCGCGGCCCGCACCAGCGGCACCACCAGCTCCCGCCGGCCGCCGGCGTGCGACGGGTCGACGATCACCGGCAGGTGCGAGCGCTGCTGGGCGACCACCACGGCCGAGATGTCCAGGGTGTTGCGGGTGGAGTTCTCGAAGGTGCGGATGCCGCGCTCGCACAGCACCACCGAGAGGTTGCCGCGGTGGGCGATGTACTCGGCGGCGAGCAGCCACTCCTCCACCGTCGCGCCCATCCCCCGCTTGAGCAGGATCGGCCGGCCCGTCTCGGCCGCGGCCTCCAGCAGCGCGAAGTTCTGCATGTTCCGGGTGCCGATCTGCAGCATGTCCGCGTACGAGGCGACCAGTTCGACGTCGCGCTGGTCCAGCAGCTCGGTCACCACCGGCAGCCCGGTCTCGGCCCGGACGTCGGCGAGGATCCGCAGCCCCTCCTCCCCCAGGCCCCGGAAGTCGTACGGTGAACTGCGCGGCTTGAAGGCGCCGCCGCGCAGCAGCACCGCGCCGGCCGACCGGGCCATCAGGGCCGACTTGAGCGTCTGGTCGTGGGTCTCGACCGCGCACGGGCCGCCGATCAGGGTGAAGGTCCGCGGGCCGATGGTGACCGGTCCGACCTTCACCTCCGAACGTTCGGCGTAGCTGGGGCGGGCCACCAGCGGGTACGGTGCCTGGACGTCGGCGACGTCCTGCACACCGGGCAGCCCCGACAGGTCCGGCAGCGCGCCGCCGAACAGGGCGATCAGGGTCCGGTCGTCCCCCCGGCTGACGATGGTGCCGGCGCCGGTGCGCGCTGCCGCGGCGACGGCCTGGTCGGTGTCCGCGGCCGAAGCGCCCGCGGCCATCGTGATGACGAACATGTGGGTGTCCCCTCTGAGGTGTCAGCGATCGATCAGGACCGGCCCGCCGCCGCCACCGTGGCGGACGGGCACGAGCAGCCGGTGCACGGCGTCGCCCAGGATCCGTACGCCGTCGCGGGTGAGCACCGATTCGGCGTGGAACTGCAGTGACTGGAAGCCCGGCCCGCGCAGCGCGTACACCTCGCCGGTGCGGGGGTCGCGGGCGACGTCGACCTCGCCCGGCCGGTACGGGCACGGCAGCCGGTCGGCGTCGCTGAGCGCGACGAAGGTGTTGTAGAAGCCGACCCGCTCGGGCCGGCCGAACAGGTCGATCCGCCGGCGCATCCCCTGGCTGGGCCGGTCGCGGCGGACCACCCGCAGCCCGAGCAGGCCGCTCAGCAGCTGGTGGCTGAGGCAGACCGCGAGCAGCGGGGTGCCGTCCGCGAGCAGCGCCGCGAGGGCGGCGTGCACGGTGGCGACCTTGGGGTCCGCCAGGTCCCGCGGGTCGCCCGGGCCGGGGCCGGAGACCACCAGGTCGAAGCCGTCGGCGGTGAGGTCGCCGGTGTGGGGGCGGACGGTGACGGCGAGTCCGAGCGAGGCCAGCTGGTGGCGCAGCATCGCGGTGAAGGTGTCGTCCGCGTCCACCACCAGCACCCGGCGGCCCGCCAGTTCCGGCGCGGCGGGCGGCGGGCGGTGGTCGTGGAACCAGAACCGTGCCAGGTCGGCGTTGCGGTCGGCCAGGGCGGCCGCCACCTCGGGGTGGTCGGCGGCGGAGGGGACGTCGGCGGCGGAGGGGGCCCCGGTGCTGCCCGCCGGGCCGGGCGCGGCGGGGCCGGGGTCCGCGGCGGACCCGCCGAAGGCGGCGAGCAGTCCGGCGGCCTTGGCCCTGGTCTCGGCGGCCTCGGCGGCCGGGTCGGAGTCCCGGACCAGGGTGGCGCCCACGTCGATGCGCAGCCGCCCGGCCGGGCCGAGTTCGGCGGTCCGGATCATGATCGCCGAGTCCAGCAGGTGCCGGCCCCGCGGGTCGCAGCCGATCAGCGCCGCGACGCCCGCGTAGTGGCCGCGCCCGGTGGACTCGTACCGGCGGATCACCCGGAAGGCGTTGGCCAGCGGGCTGCCCACCACCGTGGGCGCGAGGAGGGTCCGGCGCAGGATCTCCACCGGTTCGAGCGAGCTGCGGCCGCTGATGAAGTACTCGGTGTGTGCGAGCCGGGACATCTGACGCAGCGCCGGCCCGTGCACCCGGCCGCCGTCCTCGCAGACCTGCGCCATCATCTTGAGCTCCTCGTCGAGCACCATGTAGAGCTCCTCGGTCTCCTTGGTGTCGGCGAGGAAGCCGACCAGACCGGGGATCTCCAGCCCGGACGGCGGGTACCGGTAGGTGCCGCTGATCGGGTTCATGGTGGCGACGCCGCCGTCGAGGGTGACGTGCCGCTCGGGGGTGGCGCCGACGAAGGTGCGGGTGCCGGTGTGGACCAGGAAGGTCCAGTACGCGCCCTGCTCCCGCGCCAGCAGGCGGCGGAAGGCGCTCAGTGCGGCCGCCGGGGTGTGGTCGGCCAGGGTGCCGGTGACCGAGCGCCGGATGACGAAGTTGCAGCCCTCGCCGGTGCCGATCTCGTCGGTGAGCACCCGGCCGACGATGTCGGCGTACGCCGCGTCGTCCGGTTCGAAGCGCTGCCCGTGCAGGTGCAGCGGGCGGTCGGGCAGGACGGCGAGCGCCTCGGCGAGCGGGACCGCGCGGCGCTCGGCGACCGCCATCGCCAGCAGCGGCGCGCCGTCGTCGGCGCAGTCGAAGCCCTGCTCGGCGGCGGCCCGGAACGGGACCAGCAGCAGGGTCTCGCCGCTCTCCCCGGGCCCGGCCGCGAGCTCGGCCAGCGCCTGCAGTTCGCGCACCGGGCCGGTGAGCAGTTCGACCACGCCCGGCGCGGTCTCGGGCCGGTGCAGCAGCGCGAACGCGGCCCGGCCCGGCCCGGCCAGCCCGTCCAGCACGGAGCCGGCCGCATCGGCCGGCTTCACCGGGCCACCGCCGCCGCGCCGAGCTGCTCCAGCACGCTGCGGGTGGAGGCGACCCGGGCGCAGCGTTCGGCCGCGTAGTCCAGGGCCAGCCGGTGGTAGCGGGCGTCGAAGTCGGCGGTCGCGTCCGCGACCAGGAACGGCTCGATGTCGTGGCTGAACGCGTCGCAGGCGGTCATCAGGCAGCCGACGTGGGCGTAGACACCGCAGATGACCAGCTGGTCGCGGCCGGCCCGCCGCATGTCCGCCAGCAGGGAGGTGCGGTGGAAGGCGCTGTAGCGCCACTTGGTCAGCACCAGGTCGGACCCGGCCGGTTCGAGCGGGGGGACGATGGCCCGCTGCTCGGGGGTGGCGTCCATCCCGGAGCCCCAGACGTCCTTCAGCAGGCCGCGGTCCCGGTCGCTCATGTCACCGGGCTGCGCGGTGTACGCGACCGGGACGCCGAGGCGCCGACAGGCGGCGAGCAGGGCGGCGATGTTGGACACCAGCTCCGCGGCGGGCGAGGCGTCGGCGGTGAACGGCCGCAGGAAGTACTGCTGCATGTCGTGGACCAGGAGCATCGCCCTGGCCGGGTCGGGCCGCCAGCCGGCCGGGCCGGCCGGCAGCTCGTCCTCGCGGGGCATCGGGTAGGGGTCGATGTGGGGAATGCCCATCTGCATCACTTTCCGCTGGGGTCCTGCCCGGGTCACGGGGTCCGTGCTCAGGCGCCGAGGGATGCGCCGCCGTCGACGCAGAGCTCGTGCATGGTGATGTGGCCGGCCCGGTCGGACAGCAGGAAGGCCACCGCCTCGGCCACGTCGGAGGGCTGCGCCAGCTTGCCGAGCGGGATACCGACCTTGAACCGGTCCGGGTCGCCCGCGACGGTGCTCCGGGCGTCCCCGCCGCCGGACCACAACCCGCGCAGCATCGGCGTGTCGGTGGAGCCGGGGTTGACCACGTTGCAGCGGATCCCGTACGGCGCCAGCTCGACCGCGAGCGACTTGGTGAAGGCGGCCGACGCCGCCTTGGACGCGGCGTAGCCGGTCATCAGGGCGCGGGGCACCCGGGCGGCGTTGGAGGCCACCGTGACGATCGCGCCGCGTCGGCGCGGCACCATCCGGCGGGCCACCGCCCGGCTGCAGTGGAAGACACCGTCGGTGTTGACGGCGAACATCGCGCGCCAGTCCTCGTCGGTGAGGTCCAGCGCGGGGCCGGTGCGCAGCACCCCGGCGACGTTCACCAGCAGGTCGAGGGGTCCGGCCTCCCGCTCGGCGGCCTCGACGATCCGCTCGACCTCGGCGGCGTCGGCCACGTCGGCGGGCAGGGCGAGGCCGCCCGCCCCGGCCGCGGACAGCTCGTCGGCGAGCCGGTGGACGGCGTCGGCGTCCCGGTCGACTGCGACCACGGTGGCGCCCGCCTCGGCCAGCAGACGGGCGACGGCCCGCCCGATGCCCCGGCCGGCGCCGGTGACCAGCGCCGTCCTGCCGTCGAATTCCTTCTCGTTCACTGGTTCTCCCCCATGGAGGTGTCGGCCGGCCCCCCCCCCCCCCCCCGCCGGGGCCGCGGCGCGCGGCGGGGGCGAGAGCACCCAACAACAAACCACACACCCCCCAACAAAAAACTAATCATGACG
>NZ_JBEZIR010000236.1:0-4855 GCF_040651175.1 Kitasatospora sp. NPDC048540 | reverse complement strand
CGCCGCCACTGGAACTCGTCCTCGTGGTCGACGGTGGTGATCCCGCCCCGGGCGTCGGCGACCCCGAGCACGCCGTCGTGGATGTCCAGCCAGTAGATGTCGACGTCCGCGGCGATCTCGTACGCCACCCGCGGCACCTTGCCGCCGAGGTCGTAGACCCGGCCGTCGTCACAGCCCGCGTAGATCCAGTAGTCGTCGGCGACGATGCACTTGACGCCGTCCGGCAGGCCGAACCGGCCGGTGACCTCGCCGTCGTGGGTGAGGGTGTAGACGTCACCGGCCTGGTTGCCGACCCAGGCGTGCTCCTCGCCGATGAAGATGCCGAACGCGTCCGCGCCCGACCTGAACCGCCACAGCACCGGCGCCTGACGCGCCGTCGAACGGGTCGACACGATCTGCCGCCGGGTCACGGCCCGCCGCTGCCGCACCCCGCGGACGGCCGGCGCGTACCCCTTGCGGACCTTCTCGCCGAGCTTCTTGGCGGCGGTGGCGGCCGCCTTCTCGGCGGTCGGGAAGGCGGTGGTCCTGGCCTGACCGGGCTCGCCGATCCGCCCGTAGGTGATGGTCAGCTCCGCGCCCGACTGCCGGACCTCGTAGAACTTGTGCGCCCCGCCGCCCTCCTCGGACAGCTCCAGGTAGGTGATCTGCTCGTCGGTGGCAGCGGACATGGCGGGGCCCCTTTCGGGCAGAGACAGGGAGGGCGCCGGCGGACCCAGCGGCCTCGCCCGACACCACTCAACCTAGGCCGCGGCACTGACAGCGGCCGGTCCGCCCGACGGGCCGTCAGCCCTCGCCCGCCACCACCGCACCGGACTCGTACGCGAACACCACCGCGTGCACCCGGTCGCGCAGCCCGAGCTTGCCCAGCACATTGCTGACATGCGTCTTGACGGTGTGTTCGCTGACCACCAGCTCGGCCGCGATCTCCGCGTTGGAGAGCCCCCGGGCGAGCAGCCGCAGGGTCTCCTGCTCGCGCGCCGTCAGCTGCTCCAGCAGCCTGGACGGCGGCCGGACCGGCCCGTTCCCCCCGCCCGGCGGCCGGCGGGCCGCGAACTCGCGGATCAGCCGCCGGGTCACGGACGGCGCCAGCAGCGCCTCGCCGGAGGCGACCATCCGGACCCCGTGCGCCAGGTCGTCGCGGCGGACGTCCTTCAGCAGGAAGCCGCTGGCGCCCACGTACAGCGCGTCGTAGACGTAGTCGTCGATGTCGAAGGTGGTCAGCATGATCACCTTGCAGTCCGGGAACCCGGCGCAGACCCGCCGGGCCGCCTCCAGCCCGTCCATCACCGGCATCCGGACGTCCAGCAGCAGCACGTCCGGACGGTGCTCGCGGACGGCCTCGACCGCCTGCGCGCCGTCCGCCGCCTCGCCCACCACCACGATGTCCGGCTGCGCGTCCAGGATCATCCCGAACCCGGCCCGCACCAACTCCTGGTCGTCCGCGACCACCACCCTGATCGGGCCCGTGCTCTCCCTCACCGTCCCGGTGCCCCCGGTCTCCGTGCTCACCGCCGCTGCGCCCCCAGCGGGAACCGGGCCCGCACCACGAAACCCCGACCGTCCGGCCCGGGACCGGCCTCGGCCCGGCCGCCGCAGGCCGCGGCCCGCTCCCGGATGCCCACCAGGCCCCGCCCGCCGGACCAGCCGCTCACCACCGCACCCGCCGTCACCGGCACACCCCGGCCGTCGTCCGACACCACCACCTCCAGCGCCTCCCCCACCCGCTCGACCCGGACCCGGGCCGCGCCGCCCGCCGAGTGCTTCACCACGTTGGTCAGTGCCTCCTGCACGATCCGGTACGCCGCCGCCTGCACGTCCGCCGGCACCGCCGGGCCAGGCCCGGCCGGGGTCAGCTCGACCCGCAGCCCGGACTCCCGGACCCGCTCGGCCAGCGCCGGCACCTCGGCCAGGGTCGGCTGCGGGGCCAGCTCCCGGCCGGCGCCCTCCTCCTTCAGCACACCGAGCACCCGGCGCAGCTGCACCATGGCGTCCCGGCCGGAGTCGGCGATGGTGTCGAAGGTGCGGATCGCCCGGTCCGGGTCGCTGCGCACCACCAGCGGGCCCGCCTCGGCCTGGATCACCATCAGCGAGACGGCGTGCGCCAGGATGTCGTGCATCTCGCGGGCGATCCGGGAGCGCTCCTCGGCGACGGCCCGCGCCGCGTCGGCCGCCGCCCTCATCCCCGTCTGCTGCGCCCGTTCGGCGGCGGCCGCGGCCCGCCCGCGCAGCTCGCGCACCAGCGAGCCGACGATGAACGAACCGACCGAGGTCAGCAGGCTGAACAGCATGCCGTTGGGCGAGTGGGTGCCGAGGATGTTGGCGGGCACCAGGATCGCCAGGATCAGCCAGCGCTGCCAGTCCCGGCCGCGATCGGCGACGGTGTACGTGACCAGCACGGTGTGCAGCGGGATCTGCGGGGCCACCGAGTGCGCGACGATCGACTGCACCAGCGAGAGGGCCCCGACCACCAGCCAGACCGTGAACGGCGCCCGGCGCCGCCACGGCAGTGGTGCCGCGGCCGCCAGCACCAGCAGGTAGACCCACGGCGGCCAGTTCTTGTCGTCGTAGACCACCGCCCAGACCGCGATCGCGGCCGCGGCCAGCGCGAGGAAACCGTCGAGCAGGTACGGGCTCGCTCCGCCGGACCCCGCGCCCCAGCGGGCGGACACCGCGCCGAGCCGATCGCGCAGCCGCGCCGTCCGCTCCCGGACGTCTCCGTTCACCCCAGCCACTCCCCCGTAGGCCGACCAGGGACGATCATGCCCTACCCGGGTGGGCTCAGGCACGGGCGACCGTGACGTCGCCGGTCCCGGTGTGCGCGGTGATGGTCCGCGGCGCCGCGTCCCGGCGGGGCACCGAGACGTGGACGCTGCCCGTCCCGGTGCCGGCGTCCACCGCGTACTCCTCGCCCCCGGGCACCTTGACGCTGACGCTGCCGGTGTCGGACCTCAGCTCGACACCGGTCGGATCGGCCCCGAACTGTGCGCGCACGTCCCCGGTGTCGGTGCTCAGCCGCACGTGCGCCCCGGCCAGTGCCTCGGCCTCGATCGAACCGGTCGAGGTCTCGGCGTCGACGGCCGCGGTGAGCCCGGCCAGCCGTACCCCGCCGGTGGAGTTGACCACCCGGACCTCGGTCCCGGCGGGCACCCGCACCTCGTAGCCGACCCCGCAGCCGTCGTCCGGGCAGTGGTAGCCGAGGGTCAGGGTGCCGTCGGCCACCGCGTGGGTCGCCTCCGGCTCCCCGTCCCGGTACGTGTGGTGCTCGGTGACCTGGACGCCGCCCGCACCGCCGACCACCCGGATGTCCCCGGTGTTCCCCTCGATCACCAGCACCCGGACCGGCTCCACGACGGAGTACGCCACGTCCCGGTGCTCGTCCTCCCCCAGGAAGCACCCCGACATCCCCCCGACCACCGCGGCCGTCACCACCCCGTACAGCAGCGCACGCTTCATCACGGACTCCCCCGTTCCCCGGCTCGGCCACCCCGACCCGACACCCCCACCCTGCCGGTCCGCCCTCCGCACCGGATCACCCGCACGAGCGGTCTTCCCGCCTCCCCCGCACGGGGGACGGCCCGCACGGCGGCTCCTGTGCCCCACGCGATTCCCGTGACGGACTGACGGCGACAATCGACGGCCGGTAACTTGTTTGGCCGCGTTCAATCGCATGTCGGCAGGACAGAACTCGGGGGATCTGCACCATGACCAATGCTGTGTCCGAGGCCCGCGGCGAGGGACCGGGTCGGTATCCGAGGCTGGCACTGGACGACAGGGTTCCGTTCCTCGCCCGGCTCGAACAGGAGGACAGGGCCGCGCTCCTCGCCCTCGGCCCCCGGTTGCGCTTCCCTCCGAGATCAGTGGTCATCCGGCAGGAAGAACCGTCGGACCACATCCTGCTGCTCCTGAACGGCTGGATGAAGGTCACGGCCGCTGCGGCCAACGGGTACGAAGCACTTCTCGCCTTACGGGGAGCCGGCGACATCGTGGGCGAGAGCGCGGCCCTGAGCGGGCGGCCCAGGTCCGCCACCGTGACCGCGCTGGAGGAAGTCGCTGCCGTGGCCGTCGACCGGCAGCGGTTCACCGAGTTCCTCACCCGCGCGCCCGCGGTGATGCTCCAGCTCCTCGCGCTGTCCAACGACAGGCTGCGCACGGCGGACCGCCGCCGACTGGAGGTCGCCGCGCTGACGGTCCGCGAACGCCTCGCCGACCTGCTGCTCGAACTCGCCCGGACCCACGGGAGTGCGACGGAGGAAGGCATCGAGATCTCGGTGCCGCTCAGTCAGCAGGAGCTGGCCGGGTCGGTCGGCGCGTCGCGGGAGGCCGTGGCCCGCTTGCTGAAGACCCTCCGGGATCGCGGCGTAGTGATCACCAGGCGCCGCTGTCTGGTGATCACGCGTCCTGACGTGCTTCGGCGCATTGGCTGACCGCAGAGCGGAGTTCTGTGCACACGATCACAGAGCGAGTGCGTCATCGGTCCTCACACCCCGGCCTGACGATCCAGCAGGCTGCTGCCCGGTCCATCGGAGAGGCAGCCATGACAGAGCCGGTCAACCGCACCATCCTGCTGTTCGACATCGAAAAGTTCGGCCGACGCGACGACGTGGAGCAGGCGTTCATGCGGCGCATGCTCTACACCATCCTCCAGGAGACCCTCCGCAGCGCGGGGGTCGAGCAGACCGACCAACGGGTGGAGGACCGGGGTGACTCGGTGATGGTCCTGATCAGCCCGACCGTTCCGAAGGTCCCGCTCCTGCGGGCCCTGCTCACGGAGACCCCCGCATTGCTGCGCAGCAACAACCGGCTGGCGTCGAGCAGCGCCCAGGTTCGGCTCCGGGCAGTCCTCGCTGCAGGAGAG
>NZ_JBEZIR010000235.1:0-4883 GCF_040651175.1 Kitasatospora sp. NPDC048540 | reverse complement strand
GCCAGGGCACCCGGGCCGCCTCGCGCAGCGGCGCGGCCCAGTCGCCGGCCGCACCCGCCGCCGCCGGGCCGCCGGGCGGGGCGGCGACGCAGTGCCGCAGCAGGTCGGCGGCGGCCCGGGCGTCGCCGAGCGCGGTGTGCGCCGGATACCGGCCGAGGCCGGCCGCCGCGACGCAGGCCGCCAGGCCGTACCCGCCCGCGTCGGCGAGCCGGGTGCGGGCCAGCCGCATGGTGCACAGCTCGGGGACGGGCGGCAGTTCGACCCCGAGCCGGGCGAACTCGCGCTCCAGGAAGGACCGGTCGCAGCTGACGTGGTGACCCACCAGGACCCGGCCGGCCAGCAGGTCCAGCAGGACCGGGGCGACCTCGCGGAAGCGCGGGGCGCCGACCACCTGGTCCTGGGTTATCCGGTGCACGTGGGTGGGGCCGACCGGCCCGGCCGGGTCGACCAGGGTGGCGAACTCGCCCTCGGTCCGCAGCCGGTGGTCGAGCAGCACCACGGCGACCTCCACCACCCGGTGCCGCCAGGGGCTGCGGCCGGTGGCCTCGACGTCGACCACGGCGTACCCGCCCGGCACCGGGGGCACGCGGCGGTCACCGAGCAGCATCGTCCTGCTCTCCTCTTGTCAGCGACCCCCGGCGGACACAAAGCCCCACGATGGTAAGCCGACGAACGAGCCCTTTTTCAAGGAGATCTTCATCTCGGCCGACAACGATTCGGCGAACGACCCCCGCCGATCGGCGGGGGTGCGGCGGGTGCCGGGGCGGGTCGCTCAGCCGCCGAGGGCGGTGCGCAGCCGGCGCTCGTCGACCCGCCAGAAGTCGTGCTGGCGGCCGTCGATCAAGGTCACCGGGATCTGCTCCCAGTACTTCTCGTACAGCTCCGCGTCCCGGGTGATGTCCTTCTCCTCGAACGCGGCACCGAGTTCACCGGTGACCTTGAGGATCACCGCGCGGGCGTCCTGGCAGAGGTGGCAGTCCGGCTTCCCGATCAGGGTCACGGTCCGGTCCGCCGGGTTCTTCTTGTCGCGTCGCAGCAGGCTCACCCGACCCATTGTGCCTGCCGGCCCCGGCCGGCCGTCGGGCCGCGGCGCCGCCGCCACACCCCGGATGCGGGCTGTTAACGGGGGCTGCACACCACGGTCACGGGATCCGACACCGCCGCTGGCTATGCTCGTTGCCATGGCCGCGCTGCGAAGGCTCACCCAGGCAAGGCGTTCCCCGACCGAGCGGACCGCCCTGGCGGGCGAGGCCGCCGCCCAGGCCGCCGAGGCGGACCTGCTGGCCGCCGCCCCCGGGGCCGACACGACCCAGGCGCCGGACCGTACGACGGTCGCGGGCCCGGGCGCGGCGGACGGGACGCCGGAGCCGGAGCCCGCCGCGGACGGCGGGCCCGCACCGAAGGGCGCCAAGCAGCCGAAGGCCCCCGCCGAGGACCACACCCCCACCCCGGACGACCCGCGGGCGGCCGCCTTCTTCGACTGCGACAACACCATCCTGCGCGGGGCCGCGATCTTCTACCTGGGCATCGGGCTGTACCGCCGCCGCTTCTTCACCCGCCGCGACGTGGCCCGGTTCGCCTGGCAGCAGGCCTGGTTCCGGCTGCACGGCTCGGAGGACCCGGCGCACATCGCGGACGCCCAGGACACCGCGCTCGGTCTGGTCGCCGGGAAGCGGACGGCCGACCTGGAGGCGATCTGCGAGGAGATCTTCGAGGAGGTCATCGCGCGGAAGATCTGGCCTGGCACCCGCGCCCTGGTCCAGATGCACCTGGACGCCGGGCAGCGCACCTGGCTGGTCACCGCCGCCCCGCAGGAGGTGGCCCGGATCATCGCCCGGCAGCTCGGCATGACCGGCGCGCTGGGCACGGTCTCCGAGACCGCCGACGGCGCGTACACCGGCCGGCTGGTCGGCGGGCTGCTGCACGGCCCGGCCAAGGCCGCCGCGGTCCAGGCGCTGGCCCGGCGCGAGCAGCTCGACCTCAGCCGCTGTGCGGCCTTCAGTGACTCCGCCAACGACATCCCGATGCTGGCGCTGGTCGGCCACCCGTACGTGATCAACCCGGACGCCGCACTGCGCCGCCACGCCCGGGCGATGGGCTGGCGGGTGCGGGACTTCCGGACCGGCCGCAAGGCGGCCCGGATCGGCCTGCCGGCCGCGGCCGGGCTCGGGGTGCTGGCCGGTGCCGCCGCGGCCGCCGTCACGGTACGCCGCCGGCAGCGCGCCGCCTGCTCCTGAGCCCCGCGCGGGGCGGGAGGTTCGCACACGGTCGGTGTGTCGCCGGAGCGCCTCCCCATGCGTCAACCTGGCGTTTCGTCAGCCACTCCATGGATGGGCTCGGGCTCACGCTAACGAGCTAACCCGGCTCCGGGCCGCCGGGTGACCGAACCGGATCGGCGGCGACCGGATCTGATCGTTCGTCGACTTGGGAAACTCGGGGATTGCGGGGCGCCAGGACGGGGAAACCGCCCCTCTCGCCCTTAAATTGGTCACACGGTGCTTACGAGCGCTCACGTTGCGCCAGACGGAGGGTGACAACTCCGGTCATTACCAGCTGAAAATGCACAACAAGTGGACCTCGAACGACCACTTCGACCACAGGGTGTAGCTGTCATTGCACAAAGCGTTATCCTCTCTGGGATGCACGCCACCACGCGTCCCCGGTGACGGGGGGTCAGGCAGTGTGCTCTCCGCACAGGCGGAGGTGACCCGTCCACAGTTCTGCCTCTGGGAGTCCCGTGTACCCACCCGTCCGGAACGACGCGCCTACCTCCCCCCGCCCGTCGACCGCCACCCTGCGTCCTGGTACGCGCCTGGACCAGCTGTGGGCCGCGATCCGCGACTTCGAGCTGCTCGTCCCGCAGCCCGCGGTGGCCGGCACCCCCCTGGGCACCGGCTACGGCCGCCCGGCCCGGCCCGTCCCCGGCGCGCTGCTGCGCTCCACCGCCACCAGCGGCACCGGGACCAGCGGCCCGGGCACCAGCGGTTCCAGCACCGGCTCCAGCACCGGCTCCAGCACCGGCTCCGGCACCGGGACGCGCGGCCGCACCGCGGTCGGCGGCGGGAGCACCGGCCGCGGCCGGACCAGGTCCGCCACCAACACCGGCACCGGCTTCGAGACCGAGCACAACCCCATCGTCGACCTGGTCGAACGCGCCCAGAACGGCGAGAGCGAGGCCTTCGGCCGGCTCTACGACCACTACGCCGACACCGTGTACCGCTACATCTACTACCGGGTCGGCAGCCGGGCCACCGCAGAGGACCTGACCAGCGAGACCTTCCTGCGCGCGCTGCGCCGGATCGGCACCTTCACCTGGCAGGGGCGGGACTTCGGCGCCTGGCTGGTGACCATCGCGCGCAACCTGGTGGCCGACCACTTCAAGTCCAGCCGCTTCCGGCTGGAGGTCACCACCGGCGAGATGCTGGACTCCAACGAGTGCGAGCGCAGCCCCGAGGACTCGGTGCTGGAGTCGCTCTCCAACGCGGCGCTGCTGGACGCCGTACGGCGGCTCAACCCGCAGCAGCAGGAGTGCGTGACCCTGCGCTTCCTGCAGGGGCTCTCGGTGGCCGAGACGGCCCGGATCATGGGCAAGAACGAGGGCGCCATCAAGACCCTCCAGTACCGCGCGGTGCGCACGCTGGCCCGCCTGCTGCCGCCCGACGCCCGGTGATCGCGGCAGGGACCGGCACCGGTGGGCCGGTCGGCGGCGACGGCATATCCGGCGGCCCGTCAGCCCGGCCGTCCTCCGCACACGTGCGGGTGAATGGGCGGTCACATGATCAGCCGTGCGTAACCGACCCCCGGCCGCGCTCGTTGGCCAGCGTGCAATCCGTCATCGGGGCCGCAGTCAAGCCCGATCCAGGCATGTCACCCGATGGTGTGGTTTCGGCCCGCCGAGGCAACCGTCCGGCCGGCCTGGGTGTCGAAAACGACGAAGGGAGGTGTGGCCCGTGACGGCAAACGTGCTGGAGCACCGGCGGGCAAAGGCCTTCGCCGAGGCGCTGGAGGCCCACCGGACAGAGAGCAGGGCCGACACCGGAGGCGCGGCCCGAGCCGGCTCGTCCAGGGCCGACCAGGCCCGCGGCGGCTCCGCCGCGATGGCGGAGCTGCTGGCGATGGCCGGTGCCCTCGGCTCGCTGCCGGAGCCGGAGCTGGACGCCGAGGCCCGCGTGGTCCAGCGGGCGCAGCTGATGGCCGCGTTCGAGCAGGAGTGGGCCGGTGGCCGGCCCGCGGTGGCGCTGCCCAGGCAGCGCCGGCACCGGGCGGTCCGCGCGGTCTCGCGCAGCCGGTGGGGCCGGCGGCTGGCGATCGGCGGCCTGGTCGCCGGGGTGGCGGTCGGCAGCTTCGCCGGCGCCGCGGCCGCGAGCACCAACGCCCTGCCGGGGGACCCGCTGTACGGCATGAAGCGCGGTCTGGAGGGCCTCCAGCTGGACTGGGCGGACTCCGACGCCGAGCGCGGCGCGCTGCTGCTCGAGCAGGCCTCCACCCGGCTCGACGAGGCGCAGTCGCTGCTCCGGCGGGCCGGTTCGCCGGACACGCTGAGCCCCGACACGGTCGAGCAGGTCCGGCGTGCGCTGGACGACATGCACACCGAGGCGGTGCGCGGCCGTGACCTGCTGCGCGCGGTCTACCGGAGCAACGGCTCGCTCGCCCCGATGCGCAAGCTCGCCACCTTCGCGGAGGGTGAGGACGACCGCTGGACCACGCTGCAGAGCCGGCTCCCCGGCCAGCTCACCGGCCAGGCCGGCAAGGTCGACCAGCTCTTCGACGACATAAGCGAGGACGTCGGGCCGGCTCCGGCATCCTGCACATCGAGACGCCGCCCGAGTCGCTGGTGCTGTCCGGCGGCCTGTTCCACGGCATCCAGCTCTGGGTCAACCTCC
>NZ_JBEZIR010000234.1:0-4894 GCF_040651175.1 Kitasatospora sp. NPDC048540 | reverse complement strand
CGGCGCAGCCGGCGCGACCTGATGGACATCGTGCGGGACGTGGACGTGCGGGTGGAGCAGCTGTTCACGGCGGCGTACCACGACACCGCGGCGCATGGTCTCTCGGACGGATCATCTCGGACACTCCTGCGACGGTTCCGACGGGTGCGGACGGCGGCAGCGGCAGGGGACCGGTCAGCGGCGGCGCCGCAGCACCGCCCAGACGATCAGCACCCCCGCGGTCAGCCCCGCGCCCAGCAGGTACGGGCTGCGCCGGACGGGCCGCCCGGTCTCCGTCCAGTCCTGGTACGCCGTCGCCGGCTCCCCGTACCGGGCCCGCTCGGCGGCCCACTCGGCGGCCTGCCTGACCCGGCCCAGGCCGGCATCACCGGCGTGCACGGCCGCGGCGGTCACCCGGCCGACCGACTCGCGGGCCCGCTCCAGCAGGGAGTGCTCGTCCTCGGTGGGCGGGTCCGCGGGCGGTGTCGGCCCGACGCCCAACAGGTCCTGGGCGGCCAGGGCGTCCCCGAGCAGCAGCTCCGGGTCGTCCGGTACGGGCGTGCCGAGCCCGGGGTGCACGGCGCTGCCGCGCGCCTCGGGCCCGCTGAGCCGGTCGTCGTCTTCGGGTTTCATCGCTACCAGCCTCCAGTCGGTGCGGGACGGTCTGACTCGGACGCGGCGCACGGTCACGCCGCGCCGCCGCTCGCCTTGCCCGTGAACGACGCGGCAAACCCGGCCACCACCGGTCCACCAGCGGTACGGACGGTCGCAGGCGCCCGAATCACCGGAGCCCCGCCCGGAGAACAGAAGAGCAGCCGCCCCGTTCCGGGCTCGGGCCCGCGCACGCCCTCGGCACGGCCGTCACACCCGGCCGGGCCCCGTGGAACCGGCCCGCCCGGCGACGAGCGGTTCGACCCGCCGCGCCCGGGCAGACGAGCCCGTATGGCGACTGTGCACGAGGAGATCGAACGCAAGTACGACGGCGCCGTGGACCGGCCGCTCACCGCGGCCGAGCTGTCCCACGTCGCGCGCCTGCGCGCCGGGGGCACCGAGAAGCTCGACGCCGTCTACTACGACACCCCCGATCTGCACCTGCTGCGCCGGGGTATCACCCTGCGCCGGCGGACGGGCGGACACGATGCCGGCTGGCACCTGAAGACGCCGGGGCCCGCCGGCAGCCGGACGGAGACCCGGCTGCCCCTCGGATCCGGCGGCAGCCGCAACGGCGACGCCCGTCTACTGCCCGCCGAGCTGGTGGCGCTCACCCGCGCCGACGCCCGGGGCGAGCAGGTGGCCCCGGTGGCCCATCTGCGGACCAGACGCGACCTGACCCTGCTCGTCGACGGCAAGGGCCGCACGCTGGCCGAACTGGCCCGCGACACGGTCTCCGCGGAACTCCTCGGCGCTTCGGCCCGCTCCGACGGCCCTCCCGCCGGGCGGTCCGCCACCACCTGGGTGGAGACCGAGGTCGAGCTGGCCGCCGGGGACCGCGCGCTGCTCGACGAGATCGACGCACGACTGCTCCAACGGGGTCTGCACCACTCGGCGGCCGGGTCCAAGCTCGGCCGCGCCTTGGCGGGTCGCCTGGCGGCCGCGCCGGCCCGCGCCGTACCGAGCCCGGCCGAGCCGTCCGGCGGCGGCGATGCCCCGCCGGGGTCCGTCGGGGCGGCGCTCACCGCCTGCCTGCGGGCCCAGGTCGCCGCGCTGCACGAGCTGGACCCGGCCGTACGGATGGACGAGCCGGACTCCGTGCACCGCATGCGGGTGACCGTCCGGCGGCTGCGCAGTGCGCTGGCCGCGCATCGGCGGATCCTGGACCGGGCTCCGGCCGACCACCTCGACCGTGAACTCCGGCGGCTCGGCAGGGCGCTGGGCGGGGCCCGGGACGCCGAGGTGCTCGCCCGACGTCTCGGAGAGCAGGCGGCGGAGCTGCCGCCCGCCGCCCACCCCGCCGCGGTCGGCGCGGCGATCCGCGCCCGGTTCGAGGTCCGCTACCGGGAGGCGCACCGGGCCGTGCTGCGGGTCATGGACGGGCGCCGCTACTACGCGCTGCTGGACGAGCTGGAGCGGTTCGCCACCCGGCCCCCGCTGAACGGCCGTGCCGGGCGGGGCCGTTCGGAGGCCCGCCGGATGCTGCGCAAGCAGCGGCGGCGCACCGCGCGCCGGCTGCGGACCGCCCTCGCCCTGCCTCCCGGACCGCGGCGCGACCGGGAGCTCCACCGCGCCCGCAAGGCGGCCAAACGCGCCCGGTACGCGGCGGAGAGCGTCAGCCCGCTCGTCGGCGGCCCCGCCGGCCGTACGGTCGACCGGATGAAGCGGATCCAGAAGCCGTTGGGGGCCCACCAGGACGGTGTGATGGGCGAGCGGGCACTCGCCGACCTCGCCGCGGCCACACCGCCGCAGGACGGCGCCGCGGTCTTCGGTCTCGGCGTCCTCTACGCCCGGCAACGGCGGGACGCCCCGCGCCGGGTCGAGCAGGCGGCCGAGGCCGCCGAACGGCTCGAGCACTGACGGCGGGCCCGTACCGCGCCGGACCGCGCCGGACCGACCGGGGCGGGCGGGACGCTCAGTCCGAGGCCGGCCTGAGCAGGTCCTCGACCAGGGTGTCCACCAGGCCGCGGGGGATGCTGGCCCCCGTCAGGGCGCGGTAGACGATCGGGCCGACGAGCGCGTCGATCGTGGCGTCGGGCCCGAGCCTCGGCGCGACCGTCCCGGCCTCGACCGCCCGGGCGAGCATCTCGCGTTCCAGGCCGCGGCGGGGGTCGAGGTAGCGCCGGTGGAAGGTCCTCGCCATGCCGGGGTCGTGCTGTGCCTGGGCAAGAAGGGCCAGGAGGACCTTGCCGGCGGGGTCGCGGGTGATGAATCGGGCGAACCCGCGGAGGTAGGCACGGATGCTCTCCACGGTGGTCCCGTCCGTGGGGACGGGGAGGCGCTTGTCGCTGTCCTCGATGAGCGTGTCGAGCAGGATCTCGGTCTTCGACGGCCACCAGCGGTAGATCGTCTGCTTGGCGACGCCGGCCCGGCGCGCGATGGCCTCGACGGTCAGGGCGCCGAAGCCGTGCTCGACCAGCAGGTCGTCGGCGGCGTGGAGCACGGCCAGCCGTGCGGCTTCGTCGCGCCGGCTGCCGGACCGCGCCCGCGGGGCCGGAGGGTTCGGGGCGGACATGCCGCACACCCTACCCGCCTCGACGGCCGGGCCCCAAACTGGACGCAACGTCTCGTCTAGACGAGACGTTGCGTCTAGTCTGAGCGTCGCCGCACGGTGATTCCGTACGGCGGGTCCACCCCACGGATCCCTCCACAGATCCCCACAGCGAAGGAACGCCCATGTCCGTCTCCGTCACCCCGTACCGCCGCCGGGCACTCGTCATCGGCGCCTCCCGGGGGCTGGGCCTCGTGCTCGCCGATGAACTCGCCCGCCGCGGCTGGCAGGTCATCGCCACCACGCGCAGCGCCGGCACCGAGCTGGACGCGGTGGCCCGCGCCCGCAGCGGGCAGCTGACGATCGAATCCCTGGAGATGACCAGCCCCGACCAGCTTGCGGCGCTCCGCGGACGGTTGGACGGGCACCCTCTCGACCTGCTCTTCGTCAACGCCGCGATCGACCGCGGGAACCTGCCGATCGGCGAGGTTCCGACCGAGATGTTCACCGAGGTCATGGTCACCAACGCGCTGAGCCCGATGCGCGCCCTGGAGGCCCTCCGCGGAGCCGTCGCACCCGGCGGTACGGTGGCGGTGATGTCGTCCGAGCAGGGCAGCATCTCGCTGAACACCGAGGACGGCTACGAGCTCTACAAGGCGAGCAAGGCCGCGCTCAACCAGCTGATGCGCAGCTACGCGACCCGCTACGCCGACGACGGGCGGACCAAGCTGCTCATCGACCCCGGCCACAACCGGACCGAGCTCGGCGGGCCCGACGCGCCCCTCCTCCCCCGGCAGAGCATCCCGGCCGTGGTCGACGTCCTCGAAGCCCAGGCCGGCGCCCCCGGCCTGCGGTTCCTCGACCGCCACGGCGAGACCGTCCCGTGGTGAACCGCCTCGGGCCGAGGCGCCTCACCACGGCCCGGCCCGCTCCGGTCCCGGGCCGTCGGGCCGGTCCGCCCGCCGGGCGGCGGGTCCGACGCCGGCCCGGAGCGCGGCCTTGTGCACGGAGCGCAGCGCGACGAGCAGGAAGCCGATGTCGTCCAGAAGGACGGGATCCGGCAGCAGGTCCACGGGACAGACCAGATAGGCGATGGACGCCCAGAACAGGACCTTCGTCGACATCGGGACACCGGTCGACCGCAGCAGCCTGCGGGCCCGGACCAGCCTGACCACCAGGACGGCCGCGACCGCCAGGGAGGCAACCACGACCGCCCCGGCCAGCCACCAGAACACACCCGTGGCATCCATCCCGACCACCTCCCGCTCCCACACCACTCACTCCCCCGGGCGCCGGCGCCGCAACCCGCGCCGGCGCCCGGCAGCCGGACGGATCAGCCGCGCCGCATACTGCCGCCCGGACCTTCGGCCGGGGGCGGGCCGCCCTCGCCGGTCATCCGGGCCTGCGGCCGGTCGCGGACCGGCGCGTCACCCGGGCCCGCAGCCTGGGCGCTCGAGGCGCCGTCCGGGTACAGCCGCCCCCGCCAGCCGCCGCTCTCCGCACCCCGCTCCTCGATGAAGCCCTTGAACCGCTTCAGGTCGCCCTTGACCTGCCGGTCCAGCACCCCGAGCAGGCCGCCGGCCTTCTCGGCCACGCCGTGCGGCTCGAATTCCATCGCCAGGCTCACCCGGGTGCGGGTGTCGTCGATGCGCCGGAAGGTCACCATGCCCATCTGCTCGACGTCGCCGCCGACGGTGCGCCAGGAGATCCGCTCGTCGGGGAGCTGGTCGATGATCTCGGTGTCGAACTCACGGCGGGCGCCGGCCACCTTGG
>NZ_JBEZIR010000233.1:0-5202 GCF_040651175.1 Kitasatospora sp. NPDC048540 | reverse complement strand
GGCCTCGCCACCACCCTGGCCTCCTACGACGGCGCCGCCGAACTCGAAAGCAGCCTCGACATCCTCCTCACCGGCCTGACCACCACACTCACCCCGATTCCCTCAAAGTCCCGCACTCGGAAAGGACGCAATGTCACCTCCGCAGCAGCGGAGAACACACCACCGGGGGGCCTGAAACAGAGGTCATCATGATCGTCCTCGGAGTCATCCTGCTCATCATCGGATTCGTCACCAGCATTTCCTTCCTGTGGACGATCGGCATCGTCCTGGCCCTCATCGGCGTCGCGCTGTGGACCATGGGCGCGGTCGGCCACGAGGTCGGCGGACGGCGCCACTACTTCTAAACCCGGCCCCCACCGCCCCGCACCACCACCCCCCAACCGGACACCGCGGGCCGGGCCCCAGGGCCCGGCCCATCCGCCCACCAACCAACCCGGAGAGAAGGACCTGACATGACCACCCACGAAGACACCGCACAGCCCGACCAGGAGACACACGACCGGTCCGCCGAGGAACGCAACGTCATAACCCCCACTCCCGCAGACGTCCGCGCCAAGGCTGAGGACCACGAGGAAACCGAAGCACCCGAGGGGACCACCCGATCCCAGTGACACCACTGCCCGCTCGGCAGCCGAGCCACCGCGACAACCGGGCTGGGCCCGGCGGAGGCCCTCCCCGAGGCCAGACCAGATGGGCGGGTCGGCGGCTCACCGTCACCGGTGAGCCGCGCCGATCTGTCGCAGCATCACGAGATCCGCGGTGCCAAGGACGGTAGCGGGGAGGAGGTGCCGGCCACGCTCGCACACGACGACCGCCTCCTGACCCGGTTCACCGCGTCCGGCCGGCCAGCGGCGTGTTCCGTACGTCGTGCCGCTTTCGTTGTCGCCCCGCGGGCCCGGGGCCAGGACCCTCCGACGGTCTCCCGGACCTCGGCGGTCACCCTCAAGGGCTTGTTGCCGTCCCCCGCCCGACCGGGGTGTGCGCATGCCCCAGCGCGCTCTCCGCAAGGTGTGCCAGCAGGTCGGCGGCGTCCTCGTGCACCTCGACGGCCCCTGCGGCACGCAGGTCGCGCTCGCTCCAGCCGCCCGAGAGGACAGCGATGCACGGCACACCGGCGTGGGCGGCGGCCTGGATGTCCCAGAGCGTGTCACCGACGAAGACCGCCTCGCCGGGGTCGGCGCCGGCCTTGTCCAGAGCGGCGCGGACGAGGTCGGGGGCCGGCTTGCTCGCCTCCACGTCGTCCGCGCCGGTCACGGCCGTGATCACGTCGTCGGCGCCCAGCGCCCGCCGCATCACCGCCAGGTCCCGGTCGGAGGCGGAACTCGCCAGCACCACTCGCCATCCCCTGGCCGCCACCGCTCGCAGCAGGTCGCCCGCGCCGTCGAAGGCCCGCAGGCGGGGCCAGAAGCGCCCGTACAGGGCCTGCTGGGCGGCACTGATCTCCTCATCCTGGGAGCGGTCACGGTGGTCACCGAGCACACGGTCGAGGAGCTGGTCCCCGCCCATGCCGATCGCGGCGTGGATCCGGGCCATCGCCGGGCTGTGGCCGTACTGGGCCAGCGCCTCCGCCCAAGCCAGCGTGTGCAGGTAGTTCGTGTCCAGCAAGGTGCCGTCCACGTCGAACAACGCCGCCGGTGCCATCGGCCCGCCTTCCTCGGGAGTGAAGTCCGGTCATGACGCTACGGCCGCCGCCAACCGGTCGCGACCGCGCCGCGCGAGCCCCCACCCGGGTTCCCGTTTCCGCTCCGGCCGATCGGGCAGGCGGCCCGCATGGTTCGTATCGGGTACACGATGATGACCGAACAGGCCGGGCCCCGGCAGCTGGTGTCCGACGTGGTGCGGGCGGAAGAGGCCGGTTTCGACTTCTCCGTCGCCTCGGACCACTCCTTCCCCTGGCTGGACGAGCAGGGGCACGCGCCGTACGTGTGGAGCGTCCTCGGCGCGGCGGCGCAGGCCACCGACCGGATCCCGCTGATGACCTGTGTGACCTGCCCGACCGTGCGCTACCACCCGGCGGTGGTGGCCCAGAAGGCAGCGACCGTCCAACTACTGTCCCAGGGCCGGTTCCGGCTCGGGCTGGGCTCGGGCGAGAACCTCAACGAGCACATCGTGGGCGCGGGCTGGCCGGCGGCCGACGTCCGCCAGGAGGTACTGACCGAGGCGGTCGAGATCATCCGGGCCCTCTTCCACGGTGGCTACGTCAACTACCGTGGCCGGCACTTCCGAGTGGAGTCGGGGCGGCTGTGGGACCTGCCCGAACAGGCGCCGCCGATCGGCATCGCCGTCTCCGGCGAGCAGTCCTGCAGACTCGCAGGGGAACACGCCGACCTGGTGATCGCCGTCGAACCCGACCGAACGTTGCTGGACGCCTTCGACCGGCATGGCGGGACCGGAAAACCCCGGGTCGGCCAGCTGCCGGTCTGCTACGACCGCGACCGGGACACGGCCATCGCCCGTGCGCACGCCCAGTTCCGGTGGTTCGGCGGCGGCTGGAAGGTCAACGCCGAGCTGCCCGGGCCGGCCGCGTTCGCGGCTGCGAGCCGGTTCGTGCGCCCGGAGGATGTCGCCGCTTCCATCCCCTGCGGTGACGACGTCGACGCATTCGTCGAAGCAGTGCGCGCCTACGCGGACGCCGGGTTCACCGAGGTCGCATTGATCCAGGTCGGTGGTGACGCCCAACGGCCCTTCCTGGACTGGGCCGAGACGACCCTCCTGCCGGCGCTTCGGGAGCTCTGAGCCCCGGCCGTCCACCCGTCCGCGTCCTGTCCGGCCCGCCAACCCGGTACGGCTCACCGCTCGGGATGCCACTCCACGAGCATGATGGTCGCGTCGTCGCGCAGCCGGGAGCCCTGATGGGCGAGGATCCCCTGCATCAACCGGCGCAGGGCCTCGGGCGCGGGCAGTCCGTCCGCCATGCCCCGTACGACGATGTCGGCGAGCCGCTGTTCACCGAACATCTGGCCGTCGCGGCCACGGGCCTCGATCACACCGTCCGAGTGAATCAGGATCCGGTCGCCGGGTTCCAGCTGGGTCGTGTGCACGTCCGGCCGGGTCAGGGGTAGCCCTGCGGGCAGGCCGAGCGGCAGGTGCGGGACACGTTCCAGGGCGCCGTCGACGACATGGCGGTCGCGCACCAGCAGCGGGGCGGGGTGGCCGCAGTTGATCCAGGTCAGCCGACCGGTGGCGGTGTCGAGGTCGGCGACTACGCAGGTGAGCAGCCGCCCGGGAATCCACTGGGCGAGGGCGGCATCGATGGCCTCGGCGATGTCCGGGAGGGTGCCGTCCGCGCGGCGGGTGGAGCGGCAGGCTGCCAGAGCGACGGCGCTGCAGCCGCCCGAGGCGAGGTCGTGGCCCATCGCATCGACGAGGGTCAGGTGCAGCCGCCGGCCTGCGAGGCTGTGGTCGAAGGCATCGCCGCCCACGTCGTAGGCGGGTTCCAGAACGGCGCTGGAGGTCACCGACCTGGTGCCGACGGTACGCGGCGGGACGAATGCCCACAGCAGCTCGGCCTGCATCGTCATCGTCCGGCGTCGCATGGTCTGTACGAGGACGTCGCTGAACGAGGCCTTGGAAGCGACCGTCAGCGCGGCCGCCGACGCGAGGGCCTGGCAGCGCCCCAGCGTCCGGGCGTCGAGCGCCGGCGCGGCGACCCGCAGCACCCCGAGCCGACCGATGCCGTCCACCAGCGGGAGCCACCCGACCGCGCCGCGCGGTACCGACTCCTCGAAGCCGTTGTCGGTGCCAAGGTCCTCGGCGCCCGATTGGAGGACTTCGGTACGGTAGGCGCGGCCGGCGAGCGACCGATCGATGTCCAGCACCTCCTGGCCCCGCGGCGCGCCCGGCAGCGGTTCCCTGGCGTTCATCGGAGCGGGGAGGGCGACCAGCTCCTCCTGCTGCACGTCCGCGAGGTAGAGCCAGATGTGGGTCAGGCCCAGCCGGCGGCCGGCCCGCCACAGCAGGCCAGGCACGTCCTGGGGCCCGGCCCGATGGGACGCCTCCAGCAGATCCGCCAGTACCGGGCCGAGAAGAGCGTCCTCACCACCGTGCACCGCGCACCCGCTCTCGTCGGGAGCGGGCCCGATTCTGCACGCTCTCGCACCGCTCCGCCGACGCCCCGTCCCGGTCCTGCTTCCGGGACTCTCTCTCCGTCCATCGTCCGCCCGGACCCGTCCGCACGCCCGCAGAGCTTCACGGTGGATTCCGATCCCGGGCCCGGCATCGTCGTTTGGGCCCGTCGGTCGCGGACAGGCGGAGGGCGTCGGCCCTCGCGGCCGGCACTCGATCCCGGGGACTCGTCGGCCGACACGGAGGATGCCGAGGAGGTCCCGCCGCCTCAGGAGAGTCACCGTGGAAATACTCGCCCTGCTGCTGCCCCCGGCCCTGCTCGGGATCCTGGTTCTGCTCGGCCGTTTGGAGGACCGCTTGGTCGCCCCCACCACGGAGAGACCCGGTCCCCCGGCCCGTCACCGTCATCGCAGGTGAGCTCGGCCCCGTCGGTCGGGGCCCCGGATAAGCGGCCGCCTATCCGGCGGGGCGGGCGAGAATGGGAGCCGCCCGTCCCTCCCGACCGCTTCCCGTGGTGTGAGGGTCACGCCGCTTCTCCCGTTCCGCCTGCCCAGGGGACGCCGCGGGCCGGCCTGTCGCCCGGTCCCTGACAGCGGTCAGCGGGACCGCTTGGCGTAGCCGCAGGCCCCGGGCGAGCGGCTACGCCAAGCGGTCCCCGCGACGGCGAGCAGCGGCCGGTGCGTGGTGGCCCAGAACTGCGGGCTGCGGGTGTGGGAGGGCTCGGTGAAGGCGCCGCGGTCCTCCCGGGCGCCCGCGGCGCCTTCACGGATTGACGAGGTCGCTGCAGTTGCGGGGCCGGTCGGTCTGCTGGGAGCGGAGCCGGGGGCCCGAATCCGGAGACGTAGATCGGCGGCGGACCGGCGGGCACGGTGTACAGGCGGGCGTTGTCGACGGTGTAGTGCGCACCGTGGTGCGGGACCCGGCCTCCAGCATTTGGGCGCGCTCCGCAACCGCGGGCGGTGTGGGCCGGCGGAGCCCGGGCGCCGTGTCCGGCGCCCGGGTGACCGTTCGGGTCAGCTGTGCCGCATACTGCCGCCCGGACCTTCGGCCGGGGGCGGGCCGCCCTCGCCGGTCATCCGGGCCTGCGGCTGTCCCCGGACGGCGCCTCGAGCGCTCCGGCGGGCCCGGCCGACGCGC
>NZ_JBEZIR010000232.1:0-5385 GCF_040651175.1 Kitasatospora sp. NPDC048540 | reverse complement strand
CCAGGTTCCCGGCCCAGTGGCCGCCCGCGATCGCGTTCATGGCGTCGGTGAACGGCGCCGTGGAGGAGCCGAGTTGGGGGCGGCCCGCGGCCGGCTCTTGCGAGGCCGGGTCAGATGACGGGGCCACCGTAGAACGGGCCGTAGTAGCCCGTGTACCGCTCCTGGTAGCCGGTGTCCGTCCGGTGCTGGTCCCAGTCGAACTCGGGGCTGCCCTTGATCTCGTCCTTGGTGCGGTCGACGTAGACCTTCTTCTCCTCCTGCTCGACCCGCACCACCGTGCCGGCCGGGAGCAGGACGTGCTTGCCGAAGATCCACGGGCCGGTGTCCACCACCAGGTACCGGGCGCCGACCTCCTCGGACAGCTTGTCGACCTTGCCGATCGGGCCGTCCGTGGCCTCGACGTGGAAGCCGACCAGATCGTTGCCGGAGACGTGGCCGGAGGTGCTGCGGAAGTCCCAGATCTCGATGCCGCTCATCGCGTCTCCTTCGTGTTGTGACGCCCGCCGGGCCGGTCCCGGCGTGACGCGTTGTCGGCCCCCGCCTGCCCCGGACCCGGTGCGCCACACCTTCCTGAAGCGGATGCATGCGGCTGGCAGGAACGGGCAGGCGCGCTCCGCGGCTGCCCGTGGATGGCGCTCGCAACAGCTGCGCCAACAGGGTGACTTCCTGCGCGGCAGACTGCTCCGAGCCGTCGGCGGCGTGCGGGGTGGCCCGGAGAATGCGGCGGACTCGGCGGTGCGCCGGCAGCCCGCAGGGTGCGGCGCGCCGCCCGGATCGAGGTCGTCGGATGGCACGGGGCCGGCCGGGCCGCTGGGCCGGCGCCCCTCGGCTGCACTCCGGGCCGCTCGGCGACCACCTCGTCTGGCTCGCCCTCGGCGCCGCCACGATCATGGCCGCGCTCACCTCCCAGAGCTGACCCCACAGCGGCCGGGGCCGTGTTTCGGGCAGCCCTGACGGGTGAGACGACCGAGCGGGGGATGCCCTCCCCGCCGGAGAGCCGACGCTTGAACGGAGCCCAAGATGAAGGTCGCGGACTACATCCTCGAACGACTGCGCCAGTGGGACGTCGACCAGGTCTTCGCCTACCCCGGCGACGGCATCAACGGCCTGCTCGCCGCCTGGGGACGGGCCGACAACAAGCCGCAGTTCGTCCAGGCCCGGCACGAGGAGATGGCCGCCTTCGCCGCCGTCGGCTACGCCAAGTTCTCCGGCCGCACCGGGGTGTGCGCCGCCACCTCCGGCCCCGGCGCGATCCACCTGCTGAACGGCCTCTACGACGCCAAGCTCGACCACGTCCCGGTGGTCGCGATCGTCGGGCAGACCGACCGCAGCGCGATGGGCGGCTCCTACCAGCAGGAGGTCGACCTCCTCTCCCTGTACAAGGATGTCGCCTCCGCGTACTGCGAGATGGTCACCGTCCCCGAGCAGCTGCCGAACGTCCTCGACCGAGCGATGCGGATCGCCGCCACGAGTCGTACGGTCACCGCCGTCATCGTCCCCGCCGACGTACAGGAACTCGACTACGAGCCGCCCGCCCACGCCTTCAAGATGGTCCCCTCCAGCCTCGGCGTCGGCCACTACGCACCGGTGCCCTCCGACGCCGACCTCACCCGCTGCGCCGAGATCCTCAACGCCGGCGAGAAGGTCGCCGTCCTGGTCGGCCAAGGCGCCCGCCACGCCCGCGCCGAGGTCGAGCAGCTCGCCGAAGTCCTCGGCGCTGGCGTCGCCAAGGCCCTGCTCGGCAAGGACGTGCTCCCCGACACCCTGCCGTACGTCACCGGCTCGATCGGGCTGCTGGGCACCCGCCCCTCGTACGAGCTGATGCGCGACTGCGACACCCTGCTGGTGATCGGCTCCAGCTTCCCGTACACCCAGTTCCTGCCCGAGTTCGGGGCCGCCCGAGCCGTGCAGATCGACCTCGACCCCTCGATGGTCGGCCTGCGCTATCCGTTCGAGCTGAACATGGTGGGAGACGCCACGGAGACCCTCAAACGGCTGCTGCCGCTGCTGGAGTTCAAGGAGGACCGCACCTGGCGCCGGACCGTCGAGACCAACACCGCCCGCTGGTGGGAGGTGATGGAGCGCCGGGCCGCCGTCGACGCCGACCCGATCAACCCCGAGCACGTCGTGCACGCGCTGGACGCACTACTGCCGGACAACGCCGTGCTGGCCGCCGACTCCGGCTCCTCGGCCAACTGGTACGCGCGCCACCTGCGGATGCGCGGCTCGATGCGCGGCTCGCTCTCCGGCACCCTCGCCACCATGGGACCCGGCGTCCCCTACGTGATCGGCGCGAAGTTCGCCCACCCCGACCGGCCCGCCATCGCCATCGTCGGCGACGGCGCGATGCAGATGAACGGCCTCGCCGAACTGATCACCGTCGCCAAGTACTACCAGCAGTGGACCGACCCGCGCCTGATCGTCGCCGTCCTCAACAACCAGGACCTCAACCAGGTCACCTGGGAGATGCGCGCCATGCAGGGCGCCCCGCAGTTCGAGCCCTCCCAGGCGCTGCCCGACGTCCGCTACGCCGACTTCGCCGTCCAACTCGGCCTCTACGGAGCCAGGGTGGAAACGCCCGAAGCGGTCGAGCAGGTCTGGCGCCAGGCGCTGGCCGCGGACCGGCCGTTCGTCATCGACTTCCGCACCGATCCGGCCGTCCCGCCCATCCCGCCGCACGCCACGCTCGACCAGATCCTCGCGGCCGCCTCGGCCGTCGTCCACGGCGACAGCGACCGCGGATCCATGGTCAAGCAGGGCCTCAAGGCGAAGATCCAGGAGATGCTGCCGGGTAGCGGCAAAGAGTGAGCACGACGAGCCTGACCTCCCTGACCAGGCACCCGGCCCGCCCGGCCGGACTCCTGCCGCGCGCGGCGCACGACGTACGGCACGGCCGCATCGAACGGTCCCTGTCGCTGCTGATGTCCGGCGGCGCACTGGCCACCGCCGCCGAGATCTACCTGGAGCACGACTGCTGGAGGCAGCCATGAGGCTGACCGGGCCGGCCCGGTTCTGAGGCGCACCACCCCCGTGGGGATGCCCGAGCACGGCCCCGGCCCATCCACGCGCAGGCGTCGCACGGTCGGCTGCACCGGCACCCGGCCCGACCCGGCTTCGCCTCGTCGAGCTCCGGCCCGCAGCGGATTGCGGGGCGAATCGACCTCAGACCTGGCTGTTGCCTCGGTTCCGGTCCGATGCCACCGTTGGCGATTGACTGCCCGGGATCCGGAAAGGCGCCTGGTATGTCCATCTTGAGAGCCTGTGCACGACCGATGCTGGCGTCGATGTTCCTCTACGGAGGAGCCGATGCCGTCCTGAACCCCGCCCGTCTGGAGTCCACCGCCGAACCCGTGGTCGACTCGCTGGCGGATCACGTCCCCACGGTTCCGCAGCAGACCAGGACCGCGATCCGGCTCAACGCCGCGGCGCAGTTGGCGGCCGGTGCCCTGCTGGCCACCGGCCGCCTCACCCGGCCCGCCGCGCTCGTTCTGGCCGCGACGCTCGTCCCGGTCACCCTGGCCGGCCACCGGTTCTGGGAGATCAAGGACGATGAGGAGCGCGCCCAGCAGCGCATCCACTTCCTGAAGAACCTCTCGATGTGCGGCGGACTCCTGCTCGCGGTCGCCGACGCAGGCGCCGGTCCGTCCCTCGGCTGGCGCGCCCGCCACCACCAGTGGACTTCATGACACGGCCTCCCGGAGCAAGCCCCGGAACCCGGGCACCACGTGCCATCCCCCATCGCGGTCCGGCCCGGGGAGCGCGGTGCGGGCGTCCCACGGTTCCACGGTCCAGGCCGACACCCTGCTCGTTGCGGCCGGCCGCGTACCGAACAGCGACGACGGCGCCTGTGCCACGCCATGTTCGAGACCGCCGGAGAGCAAATCGCCGGTGCTGACGGATCTGCCCATGGCGCCTCGGTGGTCCATAGCCACGGCGCGTCACAGATGACCGGAAGGACGGCGAGGGGCAGGCACAGAGCCGCGGCGGCGGTGAACACGGCGTCCGCGACCGGGTTCCGGCCCCAGCGCGGGAGGCCGAGCGGCAGATGGACCACCGCGGTGGCGATCAGCGTGGCAGCGGCCGGCCGCCGCAGCGCTGAGCGGTCCGGTGGCCCCGGACCCGCACTGCCAACCGCGGCACTTGCGTCCGCTCGCCCGCGGTCTCCACGGCTGCCCCCCGCAGGATCGCCCAATGGCGCTTGTTCCTCGGACAGCTCGACCGGCTTGCCCGATTGGCCTGACTCGGGTCTGGACTGTAGGGGGTGGGCTGGTCGGGCGACGTCGGTGACGGGACGCAGCGCCACCGCCGGCGACTTCCTCGACCGGATGGCTCGCCGCCGAGCGCAGCAGCGCCCCCGCCGGGTTCTCGCCGGGTGGGTCCCAGGAAACGCGACTCCCTGCCCCGCCGCGGCCGCGGCTCGGTCAGGTGGACTGGCGGAGCAGCGAGGCCACCGTGCCGGGCCAGCGCACGCGCTCCTGCTCGGTACCGGCGGGGACCGCCTCGAAGGTCCGGGCCAGGAAGGAACACAGCTCCTGGGACGAGATGAGGGCAACGGCGTGGCCGCTGAGCGAATGGAACTCCAGGAGAGCCAGGTCGGCGCCGCACGGACGGACGCGCAGGTCACCGAGACCCGCCGGGGCCCGCAGGCCCGCGGTGAACAGCTCGCGCGCCGCGATCCAGGCCACCGTCCCGTGACCCCCGCGCCGGGCGTCGCCACCCACGTCCAGATGGAGCGCGAACGGGTCGTCGGGGTAGTAGCGGAACCTGATGCGCACCGATCGGAGCTCCGGTCCGGCGACCGAAGCCTCGACCACCGTCTCGATGATCTGCGGCATTCCCCCCCACCCCTCTTCCGCTCTCTGCCGAAGTCCCGGCTACCCCCGCAATCCGGGGCGAAGCACTGGAAGCACGTGGACTCCTGGTCGGCCACTGCGACGGGGAAACGGTCGGTCCTGCCGTACGGGTTCCAGCCCGCCCACAGGTACATCGCCCCGTGGAGCAGCGGGACCGGCCAGAGCAGCAGTGGCACCGAGCGGCGGAGCAGCCGGAAGGCCGCAGCTCCAGCAGGGGCCTTATCGCGGTCATGCGCTCTCCTCGGGTGCTCGGCGAGCCGGCTCCTGGGGTGCGCGGCCATCTCAACACCGGGAATCTCCACCCACCATCCAGTTCCCGGAACGGCGGCCTCATGCTTGTCGGCCGCGCCACACCGCCCCGCGCCGAACGTGCGGAGGTCGGCCGATTGGCTGCCCGGACGCGGGGCAGGCGTCACCGTGTACGAAATGTCCGAGCATGTCGACCCGGAAGGGGACCGCTGTGACCAGGGTGAAGGAATCCATCGAGGTGGATGTCCCGCTGCACGCCGTCTACAACCAGTGGACGCAGTTC